>NZ_JABUZD010000143.1:0-61437 GCF_014897875.1 Halomonas sp. 3A7M | reverse complement strand
GTTGATAGGGAAAGTATCGGCGCCAGCTTCACGGATTCAGGATACAGTAAGCTGGCACGACTAGTGAATTTCTCATTGTCGCTTTCAGAAGACATACCTAAGTTGGTATAGGCGGTACTGGTGCCAGCCCAATCCTGACGCCCTGACAGATTTAAACGCCAGCGATTGAAGCTGATCTGATCCTGCAGGTAAACCCCAGTTTGCTCCACCTTGTTGATGAAGTTAGTGGGCGTTGAGTATGTGATTTGTGTGTTTCCATACTGTGGGTTGAAAGCATCCAGGGGAGACGCCGCCCCGAACTGCCACTCTCCTGAGTTGCGTTGGTACTGGTAGTCCAGACCCACTAGCAGCGTATGTTCAAGAGACCCAGTCGTAACATCCCCCTGTAGCTGATTATCCACATGATAGGCGTGCATGGATTCATCGGCTCGCGCTGCGCGTCGATCTAGAAGATTACTATCGCCTACGTAACTACTGGAATAAATGGAGTCATAATCAATATCCGAAGAGGTGAAGCGGAGATTCTGTCGAGCTTGCCACTGATCGTTGAACTGATGTTCTAGTTGGTAACCTATTAGTCGTTGATAACGCTCGAACCCATTGACGTCTGGCTCGCCATCAAAAAAGTTATTATCGCTCCGTTTACCATTATAATCTCGCACCGTACCGTCGGCTGGTGTCCAACCATAGTAACCACGATTTGGCTCGTGCTGCAGGTAGGCCATGACGGTCAAAGATGTCGCATCGGTTGGCAAGAACGTTAAAGAGGGAGCAATGGTATAGCGCTCGTTCTCTACATGATCGAACTGACTATCCGAACCGCTGGCTAGCCCTACTAGGCGATAGGCGACCTGTTGGTTTTCCCCTATGGTGCCACTGACGTCAAATCGTGCTGTACGTGTATTATGGCTGCCCGTTTCTAGTTGGATCTCATGGCTAGGTGAAAATAGAGGGCGTTTACTAGTCAGCCCAACCAAACCACCTGGGTAGCTTTGCCCGTATAAAACAGATGTTGGCCCTTTGAACACATCGATCCGCTCAAGAAAATAGGGATCAATTTGTAATGAATTATAGCCGGAAACATCGCTGGCCATTTTGAGGCCGTCAAAATAGACGTTGTCGATACTACCTACACCACCAAAACCGCGCATATTAATAAAATCAACACGATCTCCAATGCCGTTGCGGGTACCAGTGAACACACCAGGTATATAACGTAGTGCTTGCTGCACCGACTTTGCGCTTTGATCTTCGATCTGCTCACGCGTGACCACAGACACAGATTGCGCTGTCTCCATCAGCGGGGAGTCGGTTTTTGTGGCAGCGGCACTTCGTACGGCAATATACCCATCCACAGGGCCCCAAGCCGATTCATGTGTCCTATCAGCTTGTACCTGCATCGTCGTCAATGCCACATCCGCTACCCCCTCTTCCAACCGATAACTCCCATCACCCCGGCGCACTAGTGCAAGCCCAGTACCTGCCAGCAAGCGCTGCAACCCTTCATCAATACTGTACTGCCCCTGCAGGCCATTGGTTTGCTTGCCGCTGGTTAGCGATGCATCAAAAGCAATCTCGATTCCCGCACCCACTGCAAAACGATTAAGCGCCGTATCGAGCCGTCCTGCTTCGATGGAGTAACTCTGCTGAGCCGCTGCGCCCTGCCCTGTGGTGGCTTGCTGGGCAAGCACCGTGGCGGGCAATCCGCCGGCCAGGCAACTGGCCAGCAGGCCGTATTGAATGGCTCGCGCCAGAGGTGTACGGATAAAGCGAGAATGCGCTTGCTGCGTCGTCATGAAGATCCCCATTAAGTAATGCTTTTTTTATGTCTACATCACCTCTTCCGAACGAGAACGAGAATCCCTCAATGTTTTCTGAAATTTTTTCTTTCTAGTTTTCGTTAATATTACGCGACGCGACCGTAACCCAAAATGGCGTTCGGTAGACCACCTTTAACGATAGCGCATCGGCAAGGCTGGCCAGGGCGCGGTCGGTATCTTGCAGCGAGAACACGCCGCTCACCCGCCGGTCGGCTACCTCTGGCGCGCAGCGCAATACACCACGTCGATAGCGGGCCAATATCTCGACCACATCGACAACCCGCATACTTTCGGCCACCAGCCGCCCCTGAAAGCGGGCTAACCCAGCGGGTTCCAAGGACGCCGGTGGAGATACCCCATCGGCGTTCATGGCAGCCTGCTGACCAGCATTCAGCGTCGTTCGCTCATCACTTCCACGCCGCTCCAGGGCCACTCGCCCCTCGTAAACGGCTACTTGGGTGCTGTCAGTATGCTGTTGCACGCTGAAGCGGGTTCCCAGCGGATAGGAAAACCCCTCCTTCGTCATAACGCTGAATGCCCGGGCATCCGCTGTTTTTGCCGTGGTGATCAGCACCCCGCCACGTAGCAGGTGGAGTCGTCGTTGGTGGGCATCGAAACTTATGTTGATGGCGGTATCGGTATCCAGGCGCAGTTGAGTGCCATCGCTCAACGTCACCTCTCGCATCTCGCCAATACCGGTCGCGTAGTCGGCAAATTGGCGCTGCCATTGAGGCGTGCGCGGTAGCCCAAACCCCAGGCCACCTGCGAGCAACGCAACGCCGCCCCACTGCAACAAATGACGCCTGGAGACCTGCGAAGAGGCCTCGAATAACTCACTGCGCGCCGCATGGCTCGGCAACGTTCCCAGTCGACCGTCGATCGCTTGAAGCTGCTGCCAGGCACGTTCGTGCTCAGGCGCGGCTTGGCGCCATTGCAGGCAAGCCTCACGCTGGGCGTCAGTGGCATCGTCGCTCCATAGCCGTGCCATCCACAGGCTGGCCTGCTCCAGAACAGCGGGGGAGATGGTTTCTTGAGAAGGCGTCTCTTGGGAGGCGTTGACGGACGGTCGGCTCATGGCATTCACTTATGGTTGAGATTCATGCATGGCCTGGTGACACACCAGCAACGCCTTGGCGATGTACTTCTCCACCGAGGAGACCGAAACACCCAGTGATTTGGCAATTGCCGGGTAGCTCAAGCCATCAAGACGGCACATTAGGAACGCCCGGCGAGGCTTATCGGGTAACCGATGCAGAAGCACATCGATCTCGACCAGCGCTTCAATGGCAAGCGCCCTCTCCTCTGGCGATGGCGCCTCGGGTTCAGGTAGCAGACTTAGGGCTTCCAGATAGGCAGCTTCAATACGCCGACGGCGGTAGTGATCGATCACTAACCCCTTGGCGATCTGAGTTAAAAAACGTCGCGACTGATCCGGCGCTGGCGTAGTGCCCCGCGCCAGTATACGTAGGTAGGTATCGTGAGCGAGATCCGCAGCGGTATGGGAACAGCCCAGCTTGGCGCTCAACCAGCGCCGCAGCCAGCTATGATGATTGTGATAGAGGGAGTCGAAAGGAACTTCACTTCCGCCCTGTTGCTTTATCGATACCATCGCCCGTTGCCATTGAGTGCCCGTGCAAAATGCCCCACAAAAGGGGCAAAACCAGACGCAAACAATAAATGATAATACTTATCATTACAAACAATATAGCGATGTAAAGCACCTACCGATAACAGAACTAGGGGGTGGTTGGCTCCTCCAGAGCCTCAACGAGGGATTCGGCGAAGCGGAGGGCTGAAGGAAAACCTCCCCATGGCCAATAATTTCTGTTGATACTTAACGCCGTACCATCCAACCAATGTTGCCAAAGCCCCGATGTAGGCAATGTTGAAGTTAAGTCTTGATCTTGCGTATAAAACGGATGAAGAACAACCTTCTGACCTTCTAATCTAAACGCTTCCGGGATTGATAATGTACTGAACCCCCAGCCGTTAGTGGAACCCTGCCAGGCATTCTCCAATCCGAGTCTTGTCAAGACCGCATCCTCTAGGCTGCCAGACCCATAGACCCGGACATGACGATCATCCCGAATTTCAACGATCAACAAAGGATTTGCAGGCCTCTCAATCTGTGTGGCTATTAGTGATAACCTAGCGTCTACAGAGTCAATTAATATTTGAGCTTGCTGTTGCTGACCGTTAAGTTCCCCCACTTCTTTAGTCAACTGTTCAAGGCTCTGCCAAATATTTAAATTTTTTCCAAATAGCGAGATTTTTATTACATCAGCAATGTCGGAAAGTTTACCCTCTAAATTCAAGTGAGCTGGTGGCGATATCATGATGACATCAGGTTCCAATGATGCTAGATATTCAAAGTTGGGCTGAAACCTATTCCCGAGCTCTCGGGTATCAGGCAGTAAAGGCTCTTGGTAGAGGCGCCTATACTGCGCCAAGCCCGCCATCGCCAAAGGGGGTTGTTGCAAAGCAGCAAGTGTATCGGCAATGGCATAGTCAAAAGTGACTAGCTTTTTGGACTCTTCAGCGTTAGCGAATGAGGCGAATAGCGGTAAAAATATAACTAGGAGAAAAATTATACGGTCTGATGTTAGCAAATTACCCATATAGATCATCAATATCTTGTCTATTTTGGCTCTTATAAAACAAAGACAGGCTGTGCAACCGCCTGTCTTTGTCTCTCTTGGTAATGACGTTACCATTGATAACTTACTGAGCCTATGATGCTTCTCGGCTCGCCATAGTAACAGGCATAAGTGCAGGACTCGATATAGGTTTTATCAGTGAGATTGGTGGCATTCAATGCATAAACCCAGGGACCGGTTTCATAACTCACGCGCGTATCGATAAGCGTAAATGCAGGTACTTCTCCCTCGATCCAAGTCGCCCGGGTGGGGCCTACGTAGCGAACTCCACCTCCTACCTTAAGTCCTGGTAGACCGAAATCGCCAAAGCGATAGTCGCCCCATAAAGAGAACTGATTATAGGGTGTATTAGCCGCTCTCTTACCCTCTTGGGCTGGTGTGACGGGGCTGCTTTTCGTTGTACGCGCATCAGTGTAGGCGTAGGCTGCGACAAGATTGGCGTTGGGGCCTATAGCCGTCTTCGCTTCCAATTCGACCCCACGTGAACGCACTTCCCCTATCTGTGTCTGAAAGCTGGTGTCTACCGGATCGGTGACACTGACGTTTTCCTGTGTTAGCTCATAAGCGGTGGCGGTGAGCAGGGTATCCCAGCCCTCTGGCTGGAAGCGAACGCCCAGTTCATATTGCTCTCCTCGGGTGGGCTCGAACTGATTGCCGTTTCGGTCAGTGCCGCTGGTAGGTTCAAACGACTGGCTATAGCTAATGAAAGGCGCCAAACCGTTATCGGCAAGATAGACTCCCCCAACACGTCCAGTGAAAGCATTATCCGTTTCACGACTCCACTCTGTGGAGCCAAAGTAGGGTGAGGTCTCAGATTCAGTCCAATCCTGACGTCCTCCCAATAAGAAAACCCATTTGTCAGCGATTTTCATTTGATTTTGAGCATACAGGCCAATCTGCTCGTTGCGTTGCTTGGATGACCATGCAAAAGGAACAGGTTCACCTAGCTCACCACTACCATAAACAGGATCAAATAGATCAAGCGATGACACAGTTCGGTTGTAGCGCTCTGTTTCATGGCGTTGTCGTGTGTAGTCTATTCCTATCAAGCTGGTATTGGTGGTATTGCCAGTCTGCCAGTCATATTGCAAGGAGGTATCTGAGGTTAAGCCCAATGAGGCATCGCGGCGATCCTGGGCGCTCCGGGCATAAATCCGCTGATCAATACTTTGGCCAAGCCCTATCTGAGGAAAATCTCGATCAGCCCGGAAGGTACGCAGGCTATGGCTGAGGTGGAGGTTGTTAGAGAAGTCGTGCTTGAGCAAGTAGCCGATGGAATAGCGCTCGTTATCATACTCATCAAAGCCGGGCTCCCCAGTGAACTGCTCCCGAGGAATGTCACCATTCGGGTTAGAAACAATGGTGCCGCTGGTGGGTAACCCATAAACATAGGTCGTTTCGTCGCGCTGATACTCGCTTAGCAGAGTGAGTGAAGTGCTCTCGTTTGGTTGCCACTTTAAAGCTGGGGCAATATAGGTGCGATCATCCGGCACATGGTCGATAAACGTATCACTATCCCGGTGCAGCATGGTTAGGCGATATGACCATACGCCATCCTCATCGAAAGCATCGGAGAAATCAGCAGAGATCTGGCGACGATCGAAACTACCCGCCTCAACATTCACTTCGCGCAAAGGGGTGCTGATAGGGCGTTTACTGACAGCGTTGATCATGCCGCCGGGAGCAGCGACTCCGTACAATATTGAGGACGGGCCCTTAAGCACCTCCAAACGTTCCAATCCATAAAGCTCCTGCTGGCCATCATAAATATTAGCGTGGTATTTACTGCCGTCACGATAGGAGTCAGTATTGTAGAACCCACGTATTCTTACTGTTTCAGTGGTTCGGTCAGCCCCACTCTGTCTCGATATACTGGCTGTGTAACCCAGCGCCTCATTGAAGTTCCGGGCTCCATAATTTTGAAACTCTTCACTGCTCACTACCGAGATAGATTGTGGGGTCTCGATGATCGGTGTACCGGTCTTGGTGCCGGTCGCACTTCGGGTGGCAGCAATACCCTGTACTGGCCCGTAGGCGGTTTCCTGCATCCACTCAGCCTCAACCCGCACAGTCGAGAGTTCCACATTCGCAGGCCGCTCCACTAATCGATAGCTACCATCAGCTTCCTTAACCAGAGACAAACCACTCCCGCTGAGCAGTGCCCGCAACCCACCTTCGGCGTTGTAATCACCGGATAGCCCACGGGTTTGCTTACCCTGGGTCAGGCTGGCATCGAAGTAGATGACTACGCCGGAATCGGCGGCAAAGTGGCTGAGGGCGTTGCCCAGGTCACCAGCGGGCACTTCAAAATGCTGCGCACCTTGCTCAGCCTGTTGCTGAAGCTGTTGTTGAGACTGTTGTTGAGACTGCTGCTGGGCGTGGGCAGTCAGTGGCAGCAGCACGCCGGGTAGTGATAGCGTGGTACACAGCATTGCGCCGCTAACCGCATGGGTGAGCCGGGATTTTGTAAATGTTGTGTGGTGCATGGGTTCCCCTCTGGTGAGCAACAAAAAAATGCGTCTTTAACCAGTAAGTCGAACGGGAAACTCCAAAGGTACCGTCATTGGCAAAAATTATTTTTCTTCGTCCACGGTCACCCAATAACGCGTACGAAAATTGACCGATACCGGGAATGATTTACTCAGCGCATGCAGCGCCTGATCGGTGTCGTCTACCCTGAAAGCGCCAGTAATACGATAATTAGCCACACTGGGGGCGCAGCGTAAAACGCCTGTGCGGTAGCGGCTCAGTTCGGCAAGAAACGCATCCAGAGGCATGTTTTGCACCACTAACATCTGGCGTGTCCAGGCATCGTCGGTGGATGCCAGGCTTGTCGGTAGGGAAGCAGTGTCGACGGTAAAGGTAAGCTGCTGGCCGGCAAGACACTGGTTTTGAGCCCCCGAGCGAGTGGTCACTTCCACACTGTGCTCGAACACAGCGACCTGGGTTTCTGCTTCCAGCATCCGCACCGCGAACCGCGTGCCCAAGGCACGAACCCTACCCTGCGGCGTTTGCACAATGAAGGGGCGCGGATTCGCGGCACTGCCACTAGCGGTGGTCACCATGACTTCGCCTGCGCGCAATATTACCAAGCGCTCGTTGGCATTAAAGCGGATATCCACAGCCGAAGCGGTGTTGAGTATCAGGCGGGAGCCATCTGCCAGCGTTAGCAGTTTGGTTGCCCCTGTGGCCGTGTGATGATCAGCAAACCATAGCTCCACGGGGGCGTGGCGGTAGGCAGCCACACCCAGAGTCCCCGTGCCCAGCATCAGTGCCAAACCTTTCAATACACTACGACGGCTCATACTGAAGTGCTGTTCGGCACGCTCCAGTGTGTTCAGTGCCAAGTGGTTCGGCACTCGACCAAGCCGTACCTGCAATTGGTCTACCCGCTGCCAGGCCCACTGATGTATTGGGTCGCTGTCTAGCCACTGCTGCAGAGCCTGTTCGTCTGCTGGCCCGGCCTCTTCCGAACACAGGCGTGCATACCAGTGCGCAGCCGCTTGCAGCGCCTCCCGCCGAGACTGGGTCACTTCATGAGGGACTGTGGAAGCCAAAGGTTACAGCCCCGCTTCCAGTTCATAGAGCAAACACGCCTCGGTGGCCTTGGCCATGTATTTTTTGACTGAGCTGAGCGATACACCCAATTCCTTGGCAATATCTACGTAGCGCATCCCTTGTAACTGCGATAACAAGAAGGCTCGCCGTACTTTGCTCCCCAGGCCGCTGAGCATGGCATCCAGCTCGTGCAACATTTCCAGCATGATGGCCTGCTCTTCTAGCGAAATGGCAACCGATTCCGGCTGCAAGGCTAGGCTTTCCAAATAGGCCTTTTCCAGCGCGTGGCGTCGGAAATGATCAATCAGAACCCGATTGGCGATGGTCGTCAGAAAACTTCGTGGCTCGCGGATAGCCTCAATTTGGAGTTCGGCATCGCTGCGCCCCAGAATGCGTACAAAAGTATCCTGAGCAAAATCCGCCGCCTGCTGCGAACAGCCCAAACGGCTACGCAGCCAGCCAAGTAGCCAGGGGTGGTGGTCGGAATAGAGGATATGTACCTGCTCGCGCAGTGGGTATTTCCCAGACGGCATGGTTACTTTCAGGCCTCAAAATCATGCAAATGATAACTATTTCCATCATACTGAGTGACCCAGGAGGATACAAGCCCTTGCCATGGGTTTGTGAGCTTATGTATCTGGCGAGTTCGCCAGATAGCGCTAATGGTTGGATGCGACTTTCACTTCGATTCGAAGGCACTTTTCAGGTTCGTGATAACCGCGACACTAGCTGTGCGCCAGCCTTCCCCCCCTAGGCTAAAAAGGCCCCAAAAAAGACCAAAAGCTTGCACAGCCAGCACGTGATTGCTCCCATTACACCCAGCGTATTAGCAATATCAAAACCTGTCGGGAAATAGATTGCGTTAAAGTTCAGTGGGCGTTTCCAGAGCCTCAACGAGGGATTCGGCGAAGCGGAGGGCTGAGGGAAGTCCTCCAGCGATCCAGAAAGTGCTAGGAAGCACAATGACATCACCGCGTCTTACACTGGGCAGGTAACTCCATAAAGCAGTACGAGCTATTTGCTCCTCGAGACCAGCTGAATTATAGGATCTGATAATCACTAATCTGGCCTCAGTATCGAATAAATTCTCAACGCCTACTTGGGCATACCCCCACTGATTAGTTGCACCTTTCCAGGCATTGCACAGCCCCAATTGCTGAGAAACAGCATGCACAAAACTATTATCGCCAAATACACGGATATGTCTTTCATCCAGTAGCTGTATGAACAGCAAAGGCGTACAGCCTTTCGTGACATGCTCTCTCAGGCTGGCCAACCGAGCCTGAGTTTCTTGGACAAGATGATTTGCTTGCTGCTGCTGTTCGGCTACTTCACCAAGTTCATATGTGAATTTTAATAGCCCGTCCCAAACATTATTTTCTACCGTATAAGGATAGTTATCAACAACATGAACTGGAGCAATGGACGAAAGCTGTACATCCTGGTTAGCTTGCCAAGGTGCAAGTAAAACCCTGCTAGGCAAAACTTGTTGGAGTAGTTCCATATTCGGCCCTGGCAGCCCAGACTCAATCACATGAGAGGATTCGTAGGTATTGCCTGTCCAGAAATTGAAGGAACTCTCTTGCGTAACGATGACAGGAGATACGCCTAATTCAATCAGCGTCTCAGCGATTGGAAGATCAAAAGCTGCGACAGCTGAAGATGTGTTTGCTTGGGTTTCTATAGAGTGGGTACCAGGAAAAGCCAAAAAAGCAACTAAAGTTGTGCATAACATTCGAAAAATATTTATTAACTTAAAAATAATGATCCTCCCTTTCATCAATCGCTACAGCTGATAAAAATCACTAATAATGCAACACCCCTTTCATCTCGATAAAAAAGAGAAAACACATTGCATTAGATTACAACTCTGACAAAAGACATTGGGAGGTTGCCTATTTAACAACCTCCCATTTTTAATCAGTAACTATAATTTAGGTTAAATGTAAAGTTGCGAGGATCTCCATAGTAATTGTGTCTAGTGTTAGATCGAACCGTCGAATAATATTTTTCATCAGTAAGATTATTCCCCTTAAAGCTAACATCAAAGTTCTCATTGAAGCGATAACCTAATTGAGCTGAAAGTAAGGTATAGCCACCTTGCTCCCAGCGATTAGTGCCATCTTCGGCATAAATACTGCTGACAGTGTTAACACCAGCACCAATACGCCATCCTTGGTTGGCATCGTCAGAGAAGCGATAACGTGTCCAAAGTTTGAAGTTATGCCGTGGTGTATCAGGTGATAGCGATAACCCCTCCAGACTTGCATCACGTGTATACTCAGTATCCGTATATGCGTAACTGGCACTTATATCTAAACGTGGTAATGGACTGCCGGAGATCTCTGCTTCAAAGCCACGGCTGCGCGTCTCTCCAAGCGGGATAGAGAAGGCAGAGTTATCGGGGGCTGTGTAGGCTCGGTTCTGATCCTCAATATTGAATACGGCAAGATGCCAATTGAGTTCGCCGTCGGGTGATCCACCCTTTATACCCGCTTCAATTTGTTCTCCTGTGCGTGGCTCGATAATCTCACCGCTAGATTCGACCTCTGTTTGCGGCTGAAAGATATTTGACATGCTTGTATAAAAGTTAATGCTTGGGGTTATTTCATAGATAGCTCCGTAATAAGGAGTGAATTCGCGACCACTGCCAGCTCTATGGCGCCTCCAATCTCCCTCAGCAAGGTCTGATGTGATGTCATACCAGTCAAGGCGTCCGCCAGTAACGAGTGTCAGGCGTGGTGTGACAGACCAGTTAACTTGCCCATACAGGCTCTCTTGGCTCAAGTCAGAACTGACATATCCAGGATAAAGAGAATATTCATCCGGTTCTGGCAGTTCGTGGGGAGAATAAATGTTTTGGAGGGAATGCTGATTAAGATAGTCACCTTCTCCGTAAGCATACGGGGTGTAGCTGTCGTTCTTATTGTAGCTGGCCCCCAGAGTGGTAGCATGTTCGGCCTCGAATAGATTGAATGGAGTCGTTAGTCTCGCCTCCAGCGATTCACTCTTAGTTCGATTAGACCAGGAGCTATTACGTGTCAACATATCGCCTGAATCTTCATCAAGCACTAGAGCACCTTCACTGCTTGTGACATTCATTCTATATGTTTCGATCTGGTTAGCTTTTAAACTAAAGAAGCCGCCATTATTAAGATAGTGTTTTAGATCAGCAAAATAGCGTGTCGCATTTGCGTGCGAACGATCCCATGACGAACCGAGATAGGTTGAGCGGTCAACATCGAATAAGTTGCCGTTGCTGGCTACGGGCAAACCAGAATGCGGACGGGAGTCCTCTGTTTGTCTAGCGACGCCGACCGATAATGTGGTATCAGGGGTAAAGTCGTACTCCAGCGTGCCGTAGCCAATAGCATTTTGTGCATTAACCTCATCGACGAACGACTCTTGTTCATCGTAGACCCCCACAATCCTGCCGCGTAGGCTACCACTCTCGTTGAGCGAACCTGTGACGTCAATTGTGCTTCTATAGGTGTCCCAAGAGCCGGCAGACAACGACATATCGAAGCCGAAATCCCGCCGGGCGCGTTTGCGTGCCAAGTTGACAGTGCCACTGGGTTCGCCGCTGCCCGTGAGTATTCCCGTAGGTCCCCGCATAACCTCAACACGATCATAGAGAGCCGTGTCGTAGAGGCCCGTATTGGCTAATGAGCCATAAGGTGCTTCAACACGGCTTCCATCCAGCATAAGAGAATCAATATCATAGCCGCGGGATCTGAGTTGATACTGATTTGATCCGTATGACATTACACTAATGCCAGTAGTCTGCTCCATCGCCTCTTTGAGAGAGGTTAAGTTTTGATCGTTGAGCCTTTCGCGGGTCAATACACTGACAGACTGCGGAATATCCTTGATGGCCTGTTCGCTCAAACCGATAGTGCTGCGATCAGTGGTAAAGGAATTGCTGCTCTCTGTTGCCGCAGTGCTATGCCAGTCAGCCTCCACCTGCATCGTCGACAACGACACATCCGTTACCTGCTCTGCCAACCGGTAACTACCATCCCTCTGCAGGGCTGCCGTTAAACCCGTTCCATCCAACAACCGCTCCAGCCCTTCATTAACGCTGTACTGACCTTGCAGGCCAGGGCTTTGGCGCCCTTCCCCCAGCTCGCCAGCGCCGCTAATAAACACACCCGCCTGGGCAGCGAAGCGGTTAATTGCCGTGCTAACCGGGCCACTGGCAATATCATAGTGGCGTGCTTGCTGCTGAGTGACTTGAGCGATGGCGGGCTGCGATAGCAGCGGTGCTGCTAATAGCCCAGCGGTGGCAAAATGAACCGCCAGCGTCAAGGCGCGGCGGTTAAGCGTCGGTTGGGGCTTGGCAGTAAGTGGTCGAAGTGCCGTGCGCTGTTGGAGCATGTTGGTTCCCCTTGCAGATACGTTTTAAGTACTTATAAAGAGGAATCGAACCAGTGCGAAAAAGGGGAACCAGCAAAACCAATTTTTTTCTCTTTTTATTCCTCGCTGGAGCTTGTTTCGTCTGCCTCTATTTTGATCCACCAGGGCATGACTTGGCGCACCTTCACCGGTAGTGTGGTCTCGACCATGTTCAGGGTGCGCTCTAGATCATCGAGCGGGAAAGCGCCGAGCAGCGTGAGATTCGCCACCTCTGGGTCGACCTCTAGGCGGCCGTGGTGATGACGGCTAAGCGTCGCGGCAAAGTTCTTTAGCGACATGTTCTCGGCTAACAGGACGCCGTTGGCCCAGGCTTCCCGACGGCCTTCGGCGGGGGTGAGTTCCCCGATACGGCCTTCAGTGTAGTGCGCTTGCTGCCCAGCATTGACTACCTGCCGCTGGCTCGCATGCAGAGCATCGCCCTGAGTCTGGATAGCCACAGCGCCATCAAACACCGCCAGCAACTCACCTGAAGGCTGTTCACCCACACTAAAGCGCGTTCCCAAGGGCGTGAGTCGTGCACTGCGGGTATCCAGGTAAAATGGTCGCTGGATGTCTTTGCCAGTCGCTATCAGCACTTCACCTGTCACCAGCGCCAAGCGGCGCTGCTCTTGATCGTAATCAACATTGAGTGCTGAAGCGCTGCTCAGCCAGACCTGGGTGCCATCTTCCAGCACGATATGAGTGATTTCACCGGTAGCGGTGTGATAATCAGCGCCCCACTGCTGTACTAGCCGTGGCAACGGCGTGCTTTGCCAGAGCGCGGCGGAGAGTGCAGAGACCAGCGCAATGCTTGCTAGCCCTCCCAGCAGGTGGCGACGCCCTCGCCGCCGTTGGCGCGCCAAATTAATCACGCTGTTCGCGGCTTGCCGCTCATCCTTTTCCAAACTGTCAGCGAAGCGGCGGCTGACACCTTCCACTTGCTGCCAAGCCCAACGATGAGTGTCGTTGGCATCTCGCCATGCCTGCCAGCGTTGGCGCTCTGTTGCCGACATCTCACCTGCTTGCCACTCGGCAAACCACTCAGCGGCCTCTGCCAATGCACGGCGTTTGGCGGCTTCATCGGCGCTAACCGCAGAAGCCATTTAGAGGCTCGCCTCGAAGCCCGCTTCGATCAACGCGCACTGCAGCATGGCCTGGGCCATATATTTTTTGACCATACGCTCGGAAACTCCCAGCTCCTCAGCAATCTGCCGATAGGGTTTGCCCTGCAGTTGCGATGCCAGGAAAGCAGTTGCCACCTTTTCGGGCAGCCGCGCCAGCATGCGGTCGATCTCGCACAGCGTTTCGATAACGATCTGCTGGTGTTCGACGGAAGGTAGGTGCGATTCAGCGCGGGCGGCCAGGGCTTCTTGCCAGGCTTTTTCGATATCCTGGCGACGCCAATGATCAACGCACAGCCCTTTGGCCATACGGCTGAGGTAGGCTCTGGCACCGTCGAAACTATCCAGATGGCGAGGCGTTTTCAGCAACCGCACAAACGCATCCTGCGCCAGATCCGCCGCCGACTCACTGCACCCTAACCGATGGCTAAGCAACTGCTGCAACCAAGGCTGATGGTGGTGATACAACTGACCGAGGGAGTCTCGACAGCCGGTATGGTAAGCCACAGGCTCGGCTAATCGGGGTGCCGCCGCCATATAAAAAGCGCCTCACTTATTCGAAAATGATTCTTATTCTTTTTAAATTCACAGGCAGTGTCAATGACCGTTCTCGCCTAGATAGCGATGAAACGTCAACAGGCACTCATTAAATGCACACAGAAAGCAAATCGATGCTTTAGCGGTCAGTGGGTGGGAGCGCCAGCGAACTGTCTAACTCTGCTCGGCAGGCACCCGAACTGTTTCAGAAAAGCGGTGCTGAAATGGCTGACATTAGAGTAGCCAAGTACCATAGCGGTCTCAGTGACATTGTAATCTTGTAGCAAGCGCTTTGCTTTCTTCATGCGCTCTTCTTGGAAGAGCGCATAAATGGTCGTTCCAAAGCGCTTTTTAAAGCATATCTTCAGTTTGCATTCGTTCATACCGACAGCACGTGCGAGCTTTGCAATGGTCGGCGGGTCACTGAGATCTTGTAGTAGAAGTTCTTTGGCCCCATCCAGTTGGCGGCATACACGGGGGGAGAGTACATCGCACCCACGGCAGGTCTGGAACGCTGACAAGTGCCAGTGAAGAAAATCTAACGTTGCCGCATGCAGCAATAATCGGTGCTGCGGTATATCTTTCATCAGATTGGCAATGCTCATCGCTGAGCGCATCGTCTTGCGGCATTGGCCAGCATGGCGGACGAAGAAATCAGCCTCTTCTCCCCTCTCTCTGCCAATCAGAGGCTCTACCTCCTCTCCAGCCAAGCCATAAAGGGCATCAGGGGAGACCATCACCGTTAAATTCTGAAAATCATGGCTGTGACGAATGAGAAAGGACTCGCCGGCGGAATAGCCTAGGGTCACATCGCCTTGGGAGTAGTCCAGCGCACGGTTACCCACCTGGCCGTCGAACCTACCCGCCAGTTGGCAATTCAGATGCAGAAACTGGTGATCTCCCGCAAATGATTTAGGCGTATCAATCGCCCCCAGGCACTCAGCCGTGGTGTGGCAAACAATGAGCCCAGGCTGCAACATAACCCCGACATGGTCGGTGCTCTGGAGTGTAGTACTCCCCAAACTTCCGCGGGTGCTTACCGAGTCTGACTGATTTATATCCACCCTTTCATACCCGCCCTTTCATATTTACCCCTTCACACCAGCCCCAAAACACTAATGATAATCAATATCAAAAGATATTACTATCAGTCTCTTTAGTAAGCCTCCATCCCTGAGGCTAGAGCCTTCCATAGCACGATGGGGGCGCGAAAGCGGGTGTCAGAAGTGGAGGGCGGCACCTAGACCTACTGTTGCACCGCGAGCATAGGACACACCAAACACTGGGTTGCCCTCTGCATCCGTGCCAAAGCGATCTTTAATACTCATGTACTCTTCATCCAGCAGGTTGTCGCCAAAGAAGTACACCTCGCTATTACCGAAATCCATACCCAGGCGGGCGGATACCAAGTGTACTGGCGGCAACTTGCCGAAGTTAGACGCATCCGTGTAGCGGCTACCCATGTAGTTATAAGCAAGCCGCGCGTTGACGGTCCCATCCGCCAATACCCCTCCAAGGCCGAGGTCTTGACCCGCTACTTGATAGCCAATGGCTGCCTTGGCGGACCATTCCGGCACTGTTGGCAAGTGATTGCCACTGTTCAAGCCATCTTGCAGCGCCGCCGCCTCCTCAGACACATTGCGCAGTGCCGTATTGGTATAGGCAACACCACTGCTTAGCCACCAGCGATCCGAGGGGCGATACTGTGCATCTAGCTCTAAACCTACTGAACGCGCATCCAGGTTTAGGTTCTTACCAGTGAAATCCTCGTAGTCCCAGGTTTGCATTTGCTCCTTACGCATATCGTTCAAGAATAATGCCCCACTGATCGCCAGACGGTCATCAAGCCATGCAGAGCGTGCACCCAGCTCGTAGGTCAATACCGTCGAGGAGTCATAGGGGTCTCGGGGTACACCGCTCCACATAAGCGAATTACCCTGCCCAAAGCCACCGCTCTTGTAGCCTCTGGAAAGACTCGCCCAGGTCATCAGGTCGGGGGACCAATCGTAGGTGAGCGCTGCCCGCCCCGTTACAAAGTCGTAGCTCTTTTCCCCCTCCTCGGCAAAATAGGGCACAGCTCCAGACATGCCGTCACTGGTGAACTCGGAGTGGAATTCCTTGGATTCATGGGTAGCACGCGCGCCCAACGACAGCTGCAGTTGATCGTTCATTGGCAGGTTAACTTCACCGAATACCGCCTGCCCTGTCGTGGTGAGATCGTAGTCGGTGCTGCCCGTAGCGGAAGGACCGAAGTACCACATTTCGCTATTGCGATTTCGTTGCGCTTCATCCCGATAGAACACCACACCTGCCAGCCAGCCAACCTGTGCATCAGGCAGCGCAGCTACCCGGAACTCTTGGGTCAGCCGTGAGTCTCGCTTATCCCAATCGATAAAGTTCGTTTCAGGATCCAGGAAGTCGGATGGCGGCAAGCCACTAAAGTCACTGGCGATAAGGGCATCGGGAAAATTATAGCTATTACGATTATTCAAGCGTGCATAGCTGGTTTGCGCGGTTGCCGTGAATGTGTCGAAATCATGCTCAAGTCGTGAGTTGATACTGAGCATGCGCAAATCATCCACGGTCTTGTTCTGAGCCGCCTGTTTCGCCTGCCCCGGGCGATCAGCAATGTAGGCCGTCGGTGCGGTGTCAGTGCTTTCTCCCTGAACACTGAGCAGCCAGCTTGTTCGTTCGGTGGGGGTAAACAGTAGAGATCCACGGGCCACCCAACTCTCATCTTTACCCAGATCCTCACCCGCACTATTGGGAATATAGCCATCGGTACGCGAACGGCGAATCGCTAACCTGCCAGCAAGCCGTTCAGGCACGATGGAGCCATTGAGAATGCTCTCGGCGCGAAAGATACCATCCGTACCAACCTCTGTACGCAATGAACCCTCGAACCCATGATCAGGCTGCACAGGCACCAGGTTGATAGCACCACCGGCCGTATTGCGACCAAACAGTGTATTTTGCGGTCCTTTGACGACCTCCATCCTCTCCAGGTCCAGATAGGGTGAGAGCGAAGCGCCCATCGGCATGGGCGCACCATCAACGAAAGTCAGTACCGAGCTATCATCCGGGCTAAGGGGCGTAAGGATCGGTGCAACGCCACGAATGACGGTAAACGCATTAGAGCGATCACCGAAAGTGCCGAGACTAGCGCCCGCCACATCACGCAACGCCGCCGCACCATCGAGCATACGCTTCTGTTCCAGCGATTCACCGCTCTCCACATGAATTGACGCGGGCACATCCCGAAGGCTTTCCTCGCGACGCCGTGCCGTAACGGTGACTGGCTCAAGCTTGGAGGTCTGGTCGTCCAGTGCGGGGTCAGGACGTTCATCCTCTGCAACGGCGTAGGGCGTTTTCGGTAAAAACAAAAGACCTGCAATCAGCAGGTGGCAGGGTCGAATGCTCCGCATATTCATGGCTGTATCCGTATTGATGAAGTCAATGGAAGTCACCATGCTAGAGAGCCACACGCCAACAGCACTACTCCAAACGGGACACGAACCCCCGAATGCGATTTATTTCTATTCTTGTTCAGGATACTGGAGTCGGCTCATCAGGTGCCTGGGCTGCCCACATGGCGGCATATAGACCGTCGCAGCAAAGCAATTCATCGTGCTTGCCGGACTCGACGATGCAGCCCCGGTCCAGGACAATGATCTGATCAGCATTGCGTACCGTGCTCAGCCGATGCGCCACCATGATCAGAGTGCGATCCCTGGCTAACGTATTAAGGGCGCGATGGATCGCCATCTGCGATTGCGGATCCACGGCGGCAGTGACCTCATCCAGCAATAGCACGGGTGCATCCTTAAGCAGAGCCCGGGCAATCGAAAGGCGCTGGCATTCGCCACCAGAAAGTGCAAAACCGGACTCTCCCACTCGGGTTAGATAGCCTTCCGGCAACCGCTCAATAAAGTCAGCACAGTCAGCAGCAACACACGCTTGCCGCACATCTTCATCGCTAGCATCCTCCCGCCCTGCCCTCAGGTTCTCGATGATGGTGCCGTCAAAAATCTGGACCTGTTGAAACACCGCGCTAACTTTTCCATACAGTTGTTCCGAACCCATCTCACGCAGGTCGACACCGCCCATACGTACAGCCCCTTGGTCAGGGTCATGAAAACGCCCCAGCAGATGCAACAACGTGCTCTTACCCGCACCGGAGGGGCCGACGATGGCCGTGATACTCCGCTCTGGCACCTCGATGCTGATGTCACGCAACCGGGCTGCCCCCCCGTGGGAGAACGACACCGCATCGAAGCTCACCGCAAAGTGCCCCGGCGTCTTCGCGACCAGCGGCTCGGCGAGTGGCTGCAGTGCCCACGCTTCCTCTAGCTTGACTTCGCTTTGGCAGGCATGGCGCAACATGACCAGATATTCGGCCGCCTCCAGTAGCGGCCCAAGAAACTTGTAAGCCAACAGGAAGAAGGCGATCCAACTCACAGGGGGAATCTCGTCACCAAGCACGCTCAAGGTGCCAGCCAGCAGTAGCACAAGCAGACCGCACTCGACGAGGAAGCGAAACAGCATCACTGGGCCACCGCCCCATTTTTCAATGCTCAGGCTCATTCGGCGCAGGTCGCAAAAAGCCGCTGTTAAGCGCTGCGCCCAAGCATCAGCGTGATGGAACAGGCGCAGTGTCGTCAGCCCACCGATGAATTCCACCAGCAGACCGGATGTCTGTCGGTAGCGTGCGTGCTTGCGCAGCCCCGCACGCTCGAATAGATGGCGGCTGACCACCAGCGCCAGCGCCGCTAGGGGTACCAGAGCAGCTAAAGCGAGCGCTAGGCGCCACTCAATACTAGCCAGAACAAGCAGTGCCACCAGCGATAAGCCCAGCGCGGCGACGAAGTCTGCCAAAACATGGGCGAAGATCGATTCCACACGGTTAATGTCATCCGTCACCACATCGGCTAGCTGTCCAACACGCTGGCTGCGCAACTCGCCAATAGGGACGTTGCGCATTCGTTCAATCAACCGTTCCCGATAGCCTGCAATGATGCGGTAGCTTTCCAGAAAGCAGCGTTTCTGGCCGCCATAGGCCAACAGCCACTGCAGTACAAAGCTGACGATCAGGGCCAGCGCCAGCCAACCTGGATCTGCCGCCCAACCAAAGCCGGGACGTGGAACCCCCAGAATGGTACACAACCACAGATAACAGAGCAGATAAGGCATCAGTTCGCAGCAACGTTCAAGCACCCTCAGCAGCAGTCCCAATAGCAATGGCCGCGCAGAAGTGCCGCTATGGGAAAGAATGCGCCGCAAGCTGATCCAGACATTCACGTTTGCCATCGTTTGCTATCCTTGTGACGTTGTCAGATCGCCGCGCTCCGAGGTCAGCGTCCAGCCGGAGCACGATGCTTCACAACGCATCATCGACTGGTAGTAACCGCTACGCTGCATCAGCTGGGTATGACGGCCGCTAGCGGTCAGTCGCCCCTGTTCGATCACCAGAATCTGGTCGGCGCACTCAATCCCGGCAAGACGATGCGCGACGATTACGAAGGTCTTGCCGGGATACGCCTGTCGCAGATCCCGGAAAAAAGCGCGCTGGGTCAGGCTATCGGCAAACGCCGTTGCTTCGTCGAGCAGCAGGATCGGCGTATCGGCGAGCAACACCCTTGCCAGCGCGATGCGCTGTCCTTCACCCCCGGAGAGGCGCGTACCGAGTTCTGCGACCTGGGTATCGAGCCCCTCAGGCAATCCGCACACCAGTGCTTCTGCCTGGGCCACCCGCAGCGCCTTTGCGATATCAGCCTCGCTGGCATCCGGCCGAGCTAGGCATAGATTCTCACGGATGGTGCCGCTGAATAGGAACACCTCTTGGGTGGCCATTCCTACCAAACGTGTTCGATCACTGTCCGCTAATTCGCTCATCGGCCTAGCGTTGATGAATACACCGCCGGTAAGTGGCACCAGCAGCCCAGCCATGATGTGTGCGATGGTGGATTTCCCTGCGCCCGAAGGCCCCACCAGCACATTGAGTGATCCAGGTCGTAGGCAAAGACTCACACCCGCCAACACCGAGCGGCCTCCGTACTGTATGTCAACGTCCCTCAGCTCGACCAAGGGCGGCTCGCTGAACGTTACTGAGCGGCTCGCCATAGATGGAGGCACCGGTAACGCCAGGATAGGCGCCATGCGCCGCAGCCCAGCCAGAATCGGCGGAATCTCCATAAAGAAGCGGCTGACTTTGAGTAGCGGTTTGAAAATAGCTGCGCCCAGCATCAGGGCCAGTGCCACATCCGCTGAGCTCACTTCGCCCCTGGCACACAGCCATGCCCCCAGCGGCAACACCAGCAACATATGAGCCCCCAGCACGCTGGTAAATAGTGACCAAACAGGCACCGTGCGTCTGGTGATGGCCGTCGTCAGTTGGTAGTACGCCTGCAACCGAGACTGCAATAGTTGGAAATGTGATGCGGATCGACAAAATACTTTCAGTACCGGCATATTGCGCAGATATTCCACCATCACATTATTGAGGTTGGCGGTGGCTAAGCTGAATTGGTCATGGTCATTGCCAACCCCTCGCATACCCAACATAGCGACGAATAGCGCCACTGGTCCGATGGCCAGCACTGCGAGCGCCAGCCGCCAGTCCAACCAGAACAGCAGTGCGGTAACACAAAGTGGCGCCAGAATCGCGGCAGTGATCTCGATCGTGTGATGGGCGAGAAACCCCTCAAGGCGCTCCACATCCTGAATGACCGACTGCTTCAAAGCACCACTGCCATGCCCGTACAACCAGGGTAAAGGTACTGCCACCAGCTTGGCGACCATGGTATTGCGAGCCGTTGCCATGATCGCGTAGGCGACATGATGGCTGATCAAGTAAGCCGCGCCGTAGAGCAGGTACTTGAGCAGCAGCGCTGCCGCTAGCCAAGCCGCCAGGAACGGCAATGTCTCCACAAACCGATGTGGCGTTAGCACAAGAGTGCTAATCGCTTGGTAGAGCAACCAGAACGGCAGCAATTCAGCCAGAACCGCCAGGAACGTTATTAGCAGCGCCACTACCATCATCAGTCGATGGCTGACTGTGAGTTCGTAAAGCAGGCGCGGTGCACTGGTATTGGCTCTGAAATTTCTCATGGGTAGGCTCATACTGGTCGAAGCGAACTCAGCATAGAGAGGTAGCGACTGCCAAGACTCCCCGCAGCAGATCCTTTTGGAGGTGATTTCACTCCCGATTCGGGTAGCTGAAGGGTGCCGATTAGCCAACAATCCAGTACTTCGAATGGCCGTCCTGGATTCCAGCTCATGCAACGTCTACGCTCGCTTCTTATCGCAATTCCCGTCATGACCGTTCTGAATACAGGGGGTGTTCTCGCCCATGATTTCCCCCTAACCATCGTCGATGACCGGAATAAGAGCGTTGAGATCGCTCAGCTACCGCGCACCGTCGCCTCTATTTCCAGTTTCGGTGCGGACGTACTGGTATCGTTAGGCAGGCAAGTCGATGGCCTGTCGATACTGGGTGGCCAGCAGTCTGACTTTCTCGGCGGCGCAGCAGTGGACGCTGTGAATCTTGGGGAGGTTCACCAAACCAATCTAGAAGTTTTGGCTCAGTTATCCCCGGACTTAACTATCGGGCTACGCACCTACACTGAGCCTTTCGAACAGAAAATTGAGGAAGCCGGTGCCTTTCTGGCGTTTGACCTGATCACCCTGGAAGACTCTCTACGCGGTGTCGAACGCGCCACCCTGGCGCTCGGCGCCGAAAACCAGGGTAGCGCGTTGAACGAGCGCTTCCTGAACGACCTGGAGAGCCATGCCGAGCGTGCACCGGGTGACATCAGCGCCGTATTCCTCTGGCACTGGGGTGATGTTCCTTATGCTTTCTACAGTCATCACCTAACCGGACACATCATGACCCAGCTTGGCGCGACCAATATTCAGGGCAATCCACCGCCAGGCATGGCACCAGCGGATTCTTCCGCGATCAGTATGGAAACGCTGCTGCGCCTAAATCCAGATGTGATCCTGTCGTTCAAGGCAGAAGATGGCCCCTTCGTTAGCCACCCCGCTTGGCCCCGTTTGAAGGCCGTACGTAATAACCGAGCCTGGCGAGTAGGTGATCAGTACGTCATGCCCCACGGCCCGCTGGCCAGACAGATGGTACTTAAAGAAATGGCCTATCTACTCTACCCGGAGCACTTCCCCGCTCCCGAAGATATCCCCGAACCCGCCCAGGCCCGGGCTATGAACTTCGAGCGCTAGCAGGGCATGGATAATCTCCTGCTCCAGAAAGCCCTGCCGATTCGCGTGTTCTGGCTTGCATCGGCCTGCCTGCTCGTCCTGAGTCTAACAACAGCAGGAGCGCTTGCGCTGGGCGAGTTTGGTATTCCGCTCCACGTCCTGCTCGAAGCGCTGGTACGTGATGATGGATCCGATGCGGCATTTGTGATTCGTGAACTACGTATACCCAGGTTACTGACCGGGATGCTGGCAGGTGGTGCGCTGGGTTTAGCGGGTGCCATCGTGCAATCAATCACCCGCAACCCGTTGGGTGAACCTGGATTACTAGGGGTCACGTCAGGGGCGGCATTCGCGATGGCGCTGTGCATGACCTACTTCACGCTACCAACCCCGACCATGCTGTTACTGAGCACGCTAGGTGGCATAGTAGCAGCGCTAATGACACTCTCCATCAGTTTGGGGGCACGTCTGAACCCGCTGTACCTGACGCTGACCGGAATGAGCGTTAATCTGTTCTTCGCCGCTGCTATCATCGTGCTACTGATCTGCGCCAATGTTGAGGCCAACGGCATCTACTACTGGTTAACGGGCAGCTTAATCAACCGCACTTGGGAGCACGTACACCTCCTGTGGCCTTGGGTGCTACCCGCCCTACTATTGGGAATCGTCTTTGCAGGCAGGCTGGATCTATTGCGTCTGGACGACACGATTCTCATCGCTCTCGGCATGCGCGTCACGCCTTGGAGACTGCTGTTCGGTGTCGTTGCCGTACTACTAGCGGCGGCGACAGTGGCGGCCACGGGCCCAATCACCTTCATTGGCTTGGTCGCCCCCCACTTGGTCCGCTTCACCCTGGGCAGTAACGGAGTTCGCCATCGTCATCTACTGCCGCTGTCCGCCCTGGTCGGCGCCAGCTTGGTATGCGCGGCTGATCTTATCGCCAAGTGGCATGAGGTTCCCGTTGGGATTCTCTGTGTACTGCTGGGCGGGCCGATACTGGTTTACCTGATCAGTCGGCAGAAGGGCTAATTATATGTTTCAAAACGTTATAACAACACGCAGCAGCGCGAGCCAGCGCATGCCATTGCGCATTCCCCTCACGCTGCTCGGGGTTGTCTTGGTACTGCTGGTGCTAGCTTCTCTGTTTATTGGGGCTGTATCGGTGTCGCCACGATTGATTCTCGATAGCCTATTTTCAGGCCAGGCGTCGTCACTGGAAGGCACGTTGGTATGGCAACACCGTTTGCCACGCGCACTACTCGCCATCCTGGTCGGCCTGCAGCTCGCCACCGCTGGCCTGATATTGCAAGCGGTGTTTCGCAACCCGTTGGCGGACCCGAGTATTGTTGGCATTTCCAGCGGGGCTGGGCTCGCAGTCATCACCGTTCTGCTGCTTGCCGACCTTGCCACGGTGGATGTGCTAATCGGCGACGCGACTCCCGCAATGATGAGCTGGCTGCCCGCAGCAGCACTGCTCGGTGGGTTGCTGGCAGCCAGTTTGGTGCTGGGCCTATCCTGGCGGACACAGCTGCGTCCCGTCCATTTGGTGCTCAACGGGATTGCCGTGGGCTCTGTGCTGAACGCGCTAGTGATGTGGGTTATCGTCACCTGGGGCGGTGCACGCACTGAAATCGCTTTGATCTGGCTAGCTGGCAGCCTATACGGGCGCGACTTTCAGCATCTGTACATGCTGTGGCCCTGGAGCATAGCGGGATTACTCGGCACCCTGGCTTTGCTGAGACCACTTGCCCTGCTGCGTTTTGATGACAGTCTGGTGATCAGTCTGGGACTTCGCCCTATGTTCTGGCGTGCTGCCGCCATTGCTGTTGCGGTTCTGCTCGCCGCCAGTGCGGTGGCGGTTACTGGCCCGGTCGGTTTCGTGGGGCTGGTCGCTCCCCACCTCGCCCGACTACTGGTGGGCTCAAAACTGCATCGATTATGGATCGGCAGCATGTTGCTCGGCAGTATGCTGATGCTGTGCGCTGATCTCATTGGCCGTACAGTGATCAGCCCCTTAGAGATTCCCGTGGGTGCATTAACGGCCTTGCTTGGCATACCCATATTCCTGCTGCTCTTGCACCGACAAGCGAGGATTAGGTTTTGACTGAGCATAGATCCCCCAAGACGTCGGTTATGCAAGATTCAAGCGCTGGTTGAGCCGAACTAACCCAGGCTCTATCTGCATTTCACCTATTCAACACAGCCCGCTGTAGCCCCCGGCTGACTATCAGCGCCAGCACCACTACCGCTGCCATGCATAGCGCCAGCATGGTGAACATGCTCGAATAACCCAGCCGGTCGAGCACAATACCGGCGAGCACGGGCACCGCCAGGCGCGACAGGGTGAATAGGCTCGCTTGTAGGCCGTAATCCAACGCCCGGCTCCCCGGTCTGGCAAAGTGCATCATCAGCCCGAACATCAGCCCCGATAGTGCTCCCATGGCGCAAGCGATCGGCCCCACGCCCACCAACCATAGCGACTGCTCGGCGGCCATGTGGCTTACCAATCCCAGGGTCGCCAAGGCCAGTGCTCCCAAGCCAGCGAACAGCGGCACTGCCCGGCCAATGCCGATACCCATTGCCAGACGTTGACCCGCCAGGCTAGCCAGAGCCCCCATCACGCCTCCACCAACCCCAACCCACCATGCCACCTGCTCTGCTGGCATACCAAGGTCAAGCATCAGTGGTTTAAGATAGATCCAACCAGCGCCGACAAAAGGGAAGAGCAACATCAACAACGCCACCCAGATACCAGCAGCAGGCTGACGAAAAAAGTTCAGCACCCCACTCTGATAAGGCGGCGAAAAGTGCGCTTCCGCCGGGATATGAGGCTCGTTTTCTGGCTGTGCTGTCACCACCATGCCGCATAGTAGAATGCCACCCACCGCGAGCAGCAGTGCCATCAGCACAAAGGGAACCGCCCCACCCGTTCGCTGGTGCAGCACCAACAGTAGGCCACCGCCCACCACGGCAGCCAGAAACAGGGCTGCTGAACGAATGCTACCAGCGCGCAGCCGCTCCTCAGCGGGCAGGCAACGAATCGCCAACGCGTTCACGGGCACATCGGCCCAGGTCGCCAACCAACTGATCAGCAGCACCCAGGCATAGAAGCGCGGTGGCTGCGCGAGTGGAAAGTCATACGCTAGCCCCAGCAACGCTAGGCCCAGCAACAGCCCGAGCAGGCATGCCCAGGCGCGATAGCCTCCGCCAGCGAGGCGGCAACGCTCCACAGGAATCGCCATCACCAACTTGAGTATCGCGGGCAGCCCCGCCAGCTGTAACAAACCAATTTGTGTGCCGCTCCACCCCTGCTCGCGCAGTACCAGCGGCATCCCTAGCAATAGATAGATACTGGGCAACGCCAGGGCAAAGTGAAGCCAGCCGAAGGTCAGTTGCTTGGCCATCACAGAGCGATTCATTTGACCCTCCTGCGCGCCACCAGGGCCGTGGCTGGCGCCATGGGAAGCGCTATCGGCTGCGCCTCGCACACCTCGAAACCCTGGGCCAGCAGTGCTTCGCGCAGCTCACCGGCCTGGGTCACTCGACGCCCCTGCCACAGCAGCGGCAGGTAATAGGAGAGCATGCGGCGGGCCGCCTCGGGTTCGTCAGGAATTTCAGCGTGCACGCAGATCAACTCGCCACCGGGCTTTAGTGCGGCATGCAGTTTGGCTAGGCAGGCCGAAAGCTCGGGCACAAAATGCAGTACCGAAGAGCACCAGATCAGATCGTACCCGGTGCCGATGTCATCCCTCGCCAGATCGCCGCCCCGCGCTTCGAGACGCGACGCTAGGCCAGCTTCGGCAATATGTTGCGCAGCCACATCGGCAGCTTCAGGCAGTTCAAAGACCACGCCGTGCATATGTGGAAACGCCTTCGCCAGGCCAACAGCGACCAACCCCGGACCTCCGCCTAGATCCAGCAACCGCCAGGCTGATTCAGTCCTCCTTCGTTGTGCCACCAATTCACAGGCCGCGGGCGCTGTTACCGCCGCCTGCTCACGTGCCAGATGGCCACGCGCTGCCGCAGCCCAGCGTTCACCGCTAGCCAGTGGTGCTGGCCGGTTTTGTCCGCGTAAGCCATCGGCAAGCCCGGTACCAAAATCACGCAGCGACGCAAGCCGAAAACGCCAGGCATCACCGCAGTCTAACGCTGAGGAAGACGCTAGATAGCATCGCGCCACCTCGCTGCTGGTGTAAAGCCACTCCCCCGCCGCATCGCGGCTACGGTCGAGCAACTGCATGCTCCACAACAGCGTCAACCAGTGGCGAGTGGCTTCGGGCCGCCATGCGCGCATTTGCGCCAGAGCTTCGGGAGTGCAGGGTGACGCCAGCGTCTCAAATAGATCCTCTGCTAAGGCAAGCTGTAAAGCCTCGACTTGCACAGAAGCTAGCGTTAGATCCCAGCAGGGCTGCAGCGCATGGGGAAGTGCATCCGCGGGCTGGTTCATAGCGACACCCCCACACGCAAGCCAATCTCCCTGGGCGGACTATACTCCCGAACATTGCCATTGAGCAGGCCAACGGCATCAAACCGGCGGTCGGTGACGTTGTTCACGTACAGTCCCAACTGCCATGGCCCATGGCGATAACCTGCAGCCAGGTCCAGCTCGGTATGCCCAGAGCGGCTGAATTGGTTGGCTGCATCCAGGTAAGTCTTGCCCATGCCGCTGAGGTTAGCCTGGGCATACCAGTCCTGAGGCGAGTCGTAACGCACTCCCAGCCGACCACTGATATCCGGCGCGAAGGGATTGCGGTTGCCAGCATGGTCGCCGCTCAGATCCTCAAACTCACGAAAGCGGGTACGATTCAGCGCTAGGCCCGCCTGCAGTGTCCAGTGGCCGCCCAACCAGTAATCGATATCCAGCTCAATACCCCGCGAACGTGCTTCGGCAGCGTTGGCGATATGCACGTTTCCGGGCTGGAGTACCTGCTGCACCTGCATATCCTCGATAGCCATCCAGTAAGTGGCGACTCCATAGCGCAGCCGCCGCGACAGCGCTGTTCCCTTGATGCCCAACTCGTAGGAAGCAACCTCTTCTGGATCGTAGCCGGGGTAGCCACTTTGCGCTGAGAAGGCGTTGAAGCCTCCGGCGCGAAACCCTTCGGCATAGCGGGCATACAGCCAGTCGTCGTCACCCAAGCGGTACTGCAGTGCTAACTGCGAGGTAACATCGCGCCAGCGCTCGCTGCGCTGCCCGGCTCCTCGGGGCGTCAACGCCACCCGGCTCTGCTCTAAGCGCAGGCCTGGTGTTAGGCGCCAACGTTCACCTAGCGGCAGCGTCCACTGCCCGAACAGCGCGAGGTTCTCAGCCTCTAGTGTTGCCTCACTGCGCTGGGTACCCATCGGATTGCTTTGCTCGAACTGCAGTTGATGATCATCACGGTCGCCGTACAGGCCCAGTACCCAACTGCTCTGCCCCTCATCGCCCTGACGCTCCAGCCGCAGTTCCTGAGACAAGGTGGTCAAACGCTGGTCGCGCCCCATGGCAAAACGCTGGGTCGGGGTAAAATCGGTATCTTGGGTAATACGATCGTGGAACTCTCGCCGCGCAGTAATCGAGCGCAGCGCTAGCTCTGTCGTCAGCGCATGGCGTACATCTAAAGAGACATCCTCGCCGGATGAGCGATTGCTACCAGGGTCCGGCGACGTAACACGGCGCGACTCGTTCTCGACCCGCCCCCAAGGCGCCGCGCCATCACGATAGTCTAGCCGACCATAGCGTAGGGTAACGTCGGTGTCCTGCGTCGGCAGCCAGCGTAGACTCAGGCGTCCACTCTTGCGCTGTCGGTCATCCGCCTCACCTGCACGCGTCAGATTATCCACAAAGCCATCCTGCTGGCGCCACTCTCCGCTGACACCCAAATAGAGCTGTTCAGGCACTAGCGCTTGGGCAGCATCAAAGCGTAGCGAGGTTAAATCGCGACTGCCTAGCGTAGCCTCCAGTTCGGCATAGGGGCCTTCATCCGGTTGGCGGGTATGCAGGCTGATCACCCCCGTTTCGGCATTTCGGCCATAGAGTGTCGACTGGGGCCCACGCAGTACCTCGACCCGCGCCACCCCCAATAGGTTGTGATCGAACCCTTGGCCACTCACCACTGGCACACCGTCGATCAGCATCAGCACCGATGAAGAGAAAGCGGTAGCACCGGAGGTCAACCCGCGCATTACCGGCAGTGCGGTACCCGACTGGCCAAAGGGTTGAAAACTCAACCCAGGTGTATAACGCGCCAAGTCGCCAATGTCGGATGCACCTGCATCCGCAAGCGTCTCGCCGGAGATAACCACCAGACTTGTTGGCACCTCTTCCTCTGCCTGCACTACCTTGTTGGCCGTCACCTTCACCACCGGCAGCCCTTCCTCTTGAGCGACGCCACCCATACCGTATCCCCCCAGCAGAAGCATCATCGCGACTTGCTTCACCCCTTTGCTCTGCATCGCTCCCCCTTAAGTACTGTTGCTGCCTCCTACTGGCGCAGGAGTAGTTAAGGGAGTAGGCTAGCGCCAAACGATATCAATTATCATGCTCATTCATATGCAAACCGATTCACTTTCTATGCCTAGCGATGCACCACTCCCAGCAGAGAAGCCTCTGCAAGGTTCTCAATGCTGCGTGCTGGATGATGGACTCTCGGCAGTGCTGACCCGCTACCGTGCTAAACATACGATCGTCGAAGAGAGTCACACACCTCATACGGGCGCAGGCGTGATAGTGACCTTTGGTCTACAAGGCCACTCTGATTACCGAGAGCGCTGGGGGCCACGCATCGATTTCGGCCATGGCCACACCACGGTAACCACCTTTGACCACAGCCAGGGGGAGCGCCATATACCGGAAGGGGAAACAGTGCTTCAGCTACGCCTTGTCGCCAGTACTGGCTGGCTAGCGCGCTATCTGGGCGAACGCTACCAAGCCGCGCTCCCTGCCTCTGGGGGTATTCGACCGCTGGCTTTCCAGCCTACTTCGTCGGCCAGTCGGGCACATCTACAGGCGCTCCAGGCATGCCTCCAAACAGGCGGTTCTCGCATCCAGCAACATATCCACGCCCTTAGCCTACTGGGGGAACAGCTCGAAGCGTTGCTGCCAGAACCCCGCCCCACACAGCACATTGCCAGCGTAGATGCCGAACGCATCGTTCAGGCCCACGAGATTATTCTCAGCGAGTTAGACCATCCATTGACGCTGGCTTATTTAGGGGCTCGGGTAGGATTGGGGGAACAGAAACTCAAGCAGGGGTTTCGTCGCATGTTTGGGGTCACCCCACAACACTTTCTTCACCAACAGCGCATGCGCCACGCCCATGCGCTGCTGGAGAGCGGTCAACAGGTCGCTCAGGCTGCCTATGCCACAGGCTACCGGCACCCAAGCAACTTCAGCTCAGCTTTCACGCGCTTCTTCGGCTATGCTCCCAAAGCCATCAAGCGGCGCAACACCTGAGAACAACGACGCCTCTTCAATTTTATCCCACTACGGAATTTTCAACTCACCCTCGCCACCGCATCGCGGCTGGCCGCTTCGCGCTGCTCACCGGTGAGTTCCACCAGCTGCCCACCGCGCATTTCCAGCAGCCGATCGGCTTGATCGAAGTAGTGGTCGTCGTGGCTGATTACCACCAGCGTTTTGCCCAGCGCTCTGAGCTGCGGCAGTAGCTCGCGGTAAAACACCCGCCGGAACTGCGGGTCTTGATCGGCAGCCCACTCGTCCAGCAGCAATAGGTCGCGCTGCTCGGCTACTGCCAGCAGCATCGCCAGGCGCTTGCGCTGGCCCTGGGAGAGGTTGGTGTTAGTGACCCGGTCGCCTTCGAAGTCGAGTTTGCTATGCATGCCCAGGGCTTCTAGCCACTCCTCTACCAGTATCGAGTCGGGAGACTTCCCTGCAGGCCCCATCAAGCGGTCAAACAGATGCAAATCGGTATAGATGGCGGAGAAGTGCTGGCGATAGGTCTTCCAATCTTCCTCCTGCAGTGGTCGGCCATCGACCTGAACACAGCCGCTTTGCGGCTGATAAAGCCCAGTCAACAGTCTCGCTAGAGTGGATTTGCCACTGCCATTGCCGCCGATCAGAAACACTACCTCGCCACGCTTTAAGGTCAGGTCAATAGGCCCGATGGCAAAGCCTGACCGCGCTTCTTCAGCGGGGTAACGATAGGTAGCCTGTTCTAGCACTACCTCCTGCCAGTTATGGTGCTGCGTGCCGCCATCGAAGGAGTCACGGTGCTCCGCTAGATCCAGCGCGCTGATTTTCTCGAAGGCCACCCGCGCGTTGATCAGCGGCGGAAAGGCACCAATGGCTTGAATCAGCGGCGCGCGTAGAAATAAAAGCGTGAGCGAGAAGGTGGTGGCCACTTGCGCTGATGCCCAGCCCAGGCCGTTGGCCAGGAAAAACACCACGCCGATGGCCCCCAGCATCATGATATTGAACCAGTTGACCGCGCTAAGATGGTAGGTATCACCGCGAATAATATGGTGCCGATACGCTTCAGCGTTAGGTGTGTAAACATCACGGTACAACCACTCGGCTCGGTCGCGATTGAGTGCCAGTTCCTTACGCCCCTCAATCACCGACTGATAGTCCGCGTAAAGGCGGTCTTCTGAATCCCGTAGCTTGGCCATATGCCGATACACTTTCGCCACCAAGCGCATGCCTACCAGAATAGTAAAAATCACCCACAGCGCCGTCACCATCAGCATAGTTGGCGAAAGCCAACCTAGATAAACCGTGACACCCACCGTCAGTACCCCACCCTGCACCAGCTCCGGCAAGCGCACAAAGGCCACGGTGATATAACGCACATCGCTGGATAAGCTGGCCAATAAACGTGCGCTGCCAATCTGCTCAATACGCTCGATATCGGTATCCAAGATGCGTTTGATCAACTGCCCCCGCAGCCGATAGACAAAGTGGTGCCCCAAGGTGGTCAAGGCTAATTGCGAGGCCAGAGTAATCGCCAGCAGCAACGCCACCAGACCCAGGAATTCCGGCAGGATTCGCCAAGGGTCAGCGAAGGTACCCAACATTCGTTCATTGATAAACGCAATAACTCCGATGCCCAGGCCGGCGCTGACCAAACTAAGCATTACCACCGCCATAAAGGGCCAGCGGTAATCACGCCATACAATCTTGAACAGCTCCATGAACAGGGCCTCCTGGTACTTCGAAAAATTAGCCGATATTTGAAAGCTAGCGTTGGCGTTTGGCCGGTTTATTCTCGGGTTTCAGCGGGCAACCGCCGCACAGCGGCTCGCCGGGCAGCCGATATTTGATGCAGCACAGCCGCCGCACTCGAGCAGGGGTTTCACCGCCCAGTTCCAGATAACGCACAGGTTGATAGAGCGGGTTGCGACGCCCATCGGGTAGCGTCTTAGTGGCGAGATAATCTAGCAGCGGCTCACCCGCGCCAGTGAAGTCTGGATGCCGTGAGCAGGTCTTGCCCACGAACTCCACATAGTGACCAAGATTGCTCCAGAACACTTTGGCAGAAAGTCCAGAGACCACGGCCAACGCTTCGATAAGCGGCGCACAGTGGTCATCGAATAGGCTGCTAAAGCGTGCCTGGAGCGCTTTTGAGGCCAACGGCACGCCACCATGCGGCAGCCAGATGCGCGACGTCTGACCGTGATCACCCAACGCCAGCCGCAGCTCACCTCCGCCGACTGGCAGGTCGTAACCCAATAGCAGGTTCGCCACCAGCGTCGGAATAGAGACACTGCTGAAATGGAATTTCGACCATATCGAAGCGGCGGCCAGAAAATCAGCATCGTCACCGTGGTACCGGCAGTAACGCGACAGCTGGGCGAAGAGCACTTCATGATTCAGCAGTTCAGTAGCTGCCAATGTCGTCTCATCAGGCTGACCAAACGCAGGTGCCTTTAAGTTATCCAACGGCGGCTGGCGATAGAGCGCCAACAAAGCGTCTGCTGGATTCGTCGCTACCGGTAGCACGCTCGCCGCTTCGCTCATAGCCGCCGCAACCCCCACATAAAGTAAGCACCACCAATCAGGGAGGCGACCAAACCTGCTGGTATCTCGTACGGGAAAATAATCTGACGACCTACCCAGTCTGCCATCACCATTAATAGCATGCCGATCAACGCCGCCCCCAGCAGATGTTGCCCTGCCCGAGAGAAGCCAACCAAACGCGCCATATGCGGTGCCAGCAGGCCAATAAACGACAGCGGCCCCACCACCAAGGTGGCGCAGGCGGTTAGTAGCGCCACCAGTAACAGCAATGCCAAACGGGCGCGGTTGAGGGTTACCCCAAGCGCCTTGGCCGTCGGTGCGCCTAACGGCAAGATATCCAGCCAACGGGTAAAGGGCAGTGTGACCAGTGCCAGAACGGCGGCAATGCCGCCGACGACAACCGCATTGGTGACATCCACGTAATAAGTAGAGCCCGCCAGCCAGGCGATCACCTGCTGGCCACGTGGGTCGCCACCCGCCAGCATCACGCTACGCACCGCATCAAACAGAGCGCTGACGGCCACCCCGGTGAGCAGCAAACGCTCGGGCAGATAGCCGCTCTTGCGGTTGATACCCACCAGTACCAGCAGCGTTGCAAAAGCCCCCAGGGTACCCACGCCAATCAGCATCATATTGGTGGGCGCAGGTAATAGGAAAATCCCCAGAATCAGTGCAATGGCACAGCCACCGCTGATACCCAATACCTCGGGGCTAGCCATGGGATTGGCGGAAAGACGCTGCAGAATCGTTCCGGCAATTGCCAGCATTAGCCCACTCGCCGCTGCCGCCATTACCCGCGGCATGCGCCACTGCATCACGTTCCAGTTATCCGGCGACAGTAAGTACCAGCCATCAACACCCTGTCCCACCAGCAAGCCAAGTAATGTGGCGCCCAGTAGCGCGAGGAGTAAACCCGTTGCTAAACGGGAAGGCGCAGGATGGCGATGGGCAAAAACGCCCGCCCCTTTCGGTGGTTGATCGCCCTGCAGTTTCAAACGTGGAATCAACCACATTAATAGCGGCGCCCCCAGGGCACCGGTAATCGCTCCAGTGGGAATAAAGGCCGCCACCATGCCACCGAAATGTTGCAGCAGTAGATCCGTGGTGACCAACAACACAGCCCCTAGTAACGTCGACCAAAGCAGACGTGGCCCTAAGCGCCGCGCACCGGCCATACGCACAATATTGGGCGCTGCCAAGCCGATAAAACCGATGATACCCACCACGCTGACAATGCTACCGGTAATAAATACCGCCAGCCCCATCCCCGCAAAGCGCAGATAGGTCAGCGAGACGCCGAGGCTCTTGGCACTGGCGTCGTCAAGCTCAAGCACCGCCAAAGGGCGCAGCAAAAACCAGGCGGCGACACAGCTAATCGCCAGCCGTGGCCAGAGAACCGCAACGCCATCCCACCCGTTTTGCGCCAGCGAACCCGCGCCCCAAATAAGCAGCCCCGAAAGCGCCTCGTGGTTAAACAGCAGCAGCGCTGTAGAAAGCGCCCCTAAGTACAGATTAACCACCAAGCCCGCCAGCACCACCACGATCGGCGCCAACCCGCGCCGCCACGAGAGCAGGAAAACTAACCCAACCGCCAGCGCACCACCCAACAAGGCGACCCATTCACGCCCGGCGACAAGCAGCCCCGGCGCCAGTAAGGTAGCGGTCATCAACGCCAGGTTAGCGCCCGATGCCACCCCTAGGGTGGTGGGCGAGGCCAGCGGGTTGCGCAGTACTTGTTGCATCAGTACACCCGCCAACCCCAAACCGCCCCCAGCTAGCAGCGCGATCGAGAGACGCGGCCACCACGCATAGTGAAGCAACAACTCGTCGACGTTCTCAAAGGAGGGCGCCACTAACGCCTGCACTCCCAGCATAAAACCGCCCTGCCCCTGCAGACCTAGCCAAAACAGCACCACCATCGGCAAGCTAAGCAGCAGGCAAGCTTTTGCAGGCGACATCCCCCCCATTCGCTGGGTAACTTGCGCAGCGCTTAGCATAGCGAACAACCTCTTGTCATAGCCGGGCAGATCGCCACACAGGGCCTGATAGGCAGCAGAGTCATTTTCTTAGCCTTACTCTTTTCTGGAGTTGGTGGTTGAATTATCCGCAACGATTCTAAATGATAATAATTAGCACTACAATTAACACCATTTATTAATGGAGACAGCCACAATGGCGGCTAAACAAACCTACCAACTTTTCGATATCACTCTCGCTCGGCGAACCCAAGTCAGCGCTTCGTTAGTTAAGTTCACCTTTACTGGCCCAGCCGTCAGCCAAATGGCGACCTACGCTCCGGATCAACGCGTCAAACTGTTCTTCCCCGAAGGCGGTGGTAGCCTCGACCCGCTGTTTGAGATCGCCAAGCTGGCCGAACACGACTGGTACAGCGCCTACCGCGCCCTACCAGATGCCCAGCGCCCCTCTGCACGCACCTACACCATCCGCGCCCTGCGCCCAGATCGGGCTGAGGTGGATGTAGAGTTTGTGCTCCACGGCGACAATGGCCCTGCCTCGCGCTGGGCAATGAATGCCTGTCCAGGTGACCGGCTAGCCATGACAGCCCCTGACGCTAACGCGGAAGGCCCAAAACAGGGCTACGAGTGGAAGCCACCCCAAGGCGTGCGCCGTATTCTGATCATCGCCGATGAAACCGCTCTCCCCGCCGCGGCTGGCATTCTGGAAACCATTGATGACCTGCCGCTCAAACCCAAGGTTGAAGCGCTGCTCGAAGTGCCCCGCAGTGACGACGTTCAGCCGCTGCCCCAAGCCGCTAAGCTGCACTGGCTGGCCCGTGATACTGACCCCGGCTGCCAGCACGGTGAGCTGCTGCTGAGGGCGGTACGCGATATTGATCTGCACAAGGAAATTCAAGCGCTAGGCGGCACGCCGACGGCAGCCACTAGCAACGTCGACAGCGACGATGAGGACGGCCCTCTCTGGGAATCCGCCACTCTGGATGACAGCGCGCCCTTCTACGCTTGGATTGCCGCTGAAACCAAAGTCGCTATGAAGCTGCGCCGCTATCTGGTCAACGAGTGCGGCCTCCCCAAACAGTACGTCACCAGCATGGGCTACTGGCGCCTAGGTAAAGTCAATGGTTAAAGAGGCTGCAAACAGCACGGTGCTAAACAATCGTCACGCAAGCACGTCAGCCCACACGTCTCTGGGCTGGCGAGATAGCCCCAACTACTATGGGCGAATCAGCCGTGCACTTCACTGGTTGACCGCTGCGCTGGTCACGCTGCAATGATCAGCATTGCCCAAGACTCTTGCGGCGACACAGCAGAGCCGGGGCCGCTGATTAACGAAGATATCTTCTAACTCAGCGCTCCAGGTCTGGGTATCCACTGATTGGCCTCCTGCCTTAACTAACACCACAAAATAAATAACAATAATTATTATTTGCGTTAACAGGCAGTAAAGTCAATCAGCGAGGCCTAATCCTCTTTTCATAACGATATGCTTGTACTAAACAACTGATCTACCAAACCAAAAACGTCTACTGTCATCGCCACGTCATGGATGGTTCGTTACCTTTATCAAATGATTTGATAACAGCCATATAAGTCCCCAGGAGAAACGACATGCTTGAGAGCGAAAACAGCTTGCTGGAAACAGTTAAACAAGCAGCCTATGAGGCGGGTGCGCTGTTACGCGAGGGATATTCGCTAAAGGGGCGGATTGCCTTCGAGCAAAAGGGGGCGTCAGACTTTGTGAGCTACTACGATACGGCAGCCGAGAATATCATTATCGACTGCATCAGCAGCGCCTTTCCCGATATCGCCTTCCTTGGCGAAGAAAGTGGCCTGACGCCCACCGATAGCGACTATACCGTGATTATTGACCCCCTTGATGGCACCAGCAATTTCCTGCATGGCGTGCCTCACTTCTCGGTGTCTATTGCGGTCACCAAAGGTGATGCGCTGATTATCGGTGTTGTCTATCAACCACTCCTTGATGAGATGCTTTGGGCAGGCCAAGGTACAGGCGCCTTTCTCAATGACCGCCCGTTAACAACACCAGCCCCTCGCCCGCTAACCGAGATGCTGGTGAGCACTTGTCTGCCCTATCACGCTAAAGGCGACTGCACGACAGCGCTAAATCAACTCGCGACATTAATGCCTCAAGTGGCGGGTATCCGCAGTCCTGGCTCAGCGGCACTTGAGATTGCCTATCTTAGCCTAGGTCGGTTTGATGCTTTTTGGTCGCAAGGCGCCGCGCTCGACTTCTGGGATATCGCTGCCGGTATTGTGATTGCCCGAGAAGCGGGATACACCGTCACGGATCTCTCTGGTGAGGTGAGTCCCGCTCAATGGAACAGCCTAATTGCAGCGCACCCTGAACGGTATAACCAACTATTAGCATATTTAACTACTTGCTAATAAAAAATTCGCATCCCACAGAGTTCAAACGCAGTATTGTGCGTCGTTGAAAAATAAACCGCAGGGCTCGGCATGCCCTGCTTATTTTTTGTGCCTTCCTCCCTGGCGCGCTTTGAAGCGAGGATTCGTTTTACAAATGACATAGAGCCGCCCGCGACGTTTGACCACTTGGCAATCAGGATGGCGGTTTTTGGCGGACTTGAGCGAGCTAAGTACTTGCACGTTACATCTCCGCTACTTAGCGTCGGAAGAGCGGCGCGAAACCAAACCGAAGCGCTGCTGAAAACGCGCCACCCGACCTTCAGCAGAAACTCTGCGTTGCTCACCGGTATAAAAAGGGTGAGAAGCACTAGAGACATCCAGGTCAATCAACGGGTAGGTATTGCCATCATCCCAGACAATCGTCTGCTTTGAGGTGCAGGTAGAACGGATCCGGAACGTGGTACCGCAGCTAGTGTCGCGGAACACCACGTAGCCATAAGCAGGATGTATGCCCTTTTTCATATTCGATTCCTTCAATTGCAATTGATACAAGATAACATAACAATTACATATGATTCTCATTAACATGTAAAGATTATCTTGCAGGCCTACCCTCGTTAACTCACAACCCAACGCTTGCCCCGTAGCACTGCGTTAGCCGCCAATACTCAAGCCCTCGTATGGCTTACCTAAGCCAGCCGACAGAAATCTTTTAATTTTTTTGTTAAAAATGAGAACCATTAGCACTAGAATGGAACCATTATTATTAACCCTATCGCCAGGAGTCATTCATGTTCGAGGTCAAAGGCGCCACCTTTGAAATCAATGGTAAGCAGATTTTAAATCCCATTGACCACAGCTTTCATGAGGGCAAGGTTTACGGCCTGATTGGCCACAATGGCTCGGGAAAGTCGACGCTGATTAAGCTGATGGCCCAGCAGCAACCCACCAGCCAAGGCGAGATTCACTTTGACCAGCGCCCACTGCGTGACTGGGGAAACCGCGAGTTTGCTCGTCAGGTAGCTTATCTGCCCCAGCATTTACCCAGCGCTGAAAGCCTGACTGGGCGCGAGCTGGTGGCTTTTGGTCGCTACCCTTGGCACGGCCTGCTCGGTCGCCATAACCAGAAAGACAAAGACGCCATTGATCGCGCCATCGCCCTTACCCACACAGAGGCCTTTGCCGACCGCTTAGTCGATACACTCTCCGGCGGCGAGCGTCAGCGAGTATGGTTGGCTATGCTACTCGCCCAGGGAAGTCGTTTCTTGCTGCTCGATGAGCCACTAGCAGCACTGGATATTGCTCACCAAATTGAAGTGCTAGCGCTGGTTCGCAAGCTATGCGATGAGCTGAACCTTGGCGTCATTATTGTATTGCACGATATCAATATGGCATCACGCTACTGTGATGAACTGATGGCACTGCATAGCGGTCGCTTGCTGGCCCATGGCAGCCCGGATGATTTGATGAGTTGCAGCACCTTAGAAGCGATTTATGGCCTACCCATGCAGGTGATGAAACACCCCAATGGGGAGCACAATATTGCTGTAGCCCAATGAGTGAAGACATACCGACGCGCTAATGCCAGACGAGATCACTGTCCACATTAGCGCGCCTATTTAATCACTCCTTCTTGATACCGGCTTTCCAGACTGACTCACATCGTGTCGGTACAGTGTTGTATTTCATCAGCCATTTGGTTAAGTAGTGCGTCGTAAAGCCCTGCACCTAGTGTTAAGCCAACGCCTAGAGGGTCCATTACACCAATATAAACATCCGTATCGCCAAAGACAGTATCAACGATTTGCGGATTAAATTGCGGTTCGCTGAATACACACGTAACGCCTTCTGCATCAACTAACTGCTGGATAGTTTCAATACGTCTCGGGCTGGGTGAGGATGCGTCACCGATAGAAATAGCACCAGCCGCAGTGACACCCAACGCTTTTTCAAAGTACTGATAGGCATCGTGAAATACGATAAAGCGAGTCTGCTCGCTATTGGCTAAGCGTTCCTTTAAATCTTGCTCAAGTGCTTCAAGTTCTTGCTGGCCTTGTGCCGCATTAGCACGATAGTGGGCGGCATTGTCAGGATCGATTTCGCTAAGTTGCTGGGCAATGGCATCGAGCCAGCGCGTGGTCGTGGTCGTGGTCGTGGTCGTGGTCGTGGTCGTGGTCGTGGTCGTGGTCGTGGTCGTGGTCGTGGTCGTGGTCGTGGTCGTGGTCGTGGTCGTGGTCGTGGTCGTGGTCGTGGTCGTGGTCGTGGTCGTGGTCGTGGTCGTGGTCGTGGTCGTGGTCGTGGTCGTGGTCGTGGTCGTGGTCGTGGTCGTGGTCGTGGTCGTGGTCGTGGTCGTGGTCACCCAGATCAAACGTCGCGCCTTCACGATATGCAAACGTATTAATGCCGGGTACGCCCATTAGTTCCAGATGCTCGGCGTCGTTTGCCAAATTGGCGATCGGAGCCGATAACCAAGGCGTTAGATCATTACTTACCCATACGACCACATCAGCATCATTTAACACTTTGGCTTCCGAAGGCCTCAGTGAGTAGCCGTGAGGTGATGCACCAGGCTGAATGAAAAGGTCGGGAGTCCCGAGATCCCCCATAACTTTGGCCACTAGCGAATGAACCGGCGGAATGTCTACCGCCACACGGGGAACATCTGCTAGGGCTGACAAGGGAAAGCTCGCTAATAGCGGCAGGGTGTAACGTGAAATTCTGTACTTCATGTTTTTCTCCAAATTATCAAAACCATAATTCCCCCACTCTCATACGACCTATCTAGAAAGCGCTTATAGCCGCAGAAGCATTAGCCCTTATTTTTTTAATATGATATAACATAACAAATTGAATCAGAATAGCAATTAACCGAGAGGCTGCAAGCTGATGTCTCAATTCACACCCGGTAATGCCCCTCTCCTGCGCGCCAAACAAATCAATGTTCTGATCAGTGGCCAGCATATTTTGAGAGATATTAATCTGACATTGCACCGTGAAGAGATTGTCACGCTGATTGGCCCAAATGGCTCAGGAAAATCAACGTTAGTTAAAACATTAGTTGGGGCCATTAAGCCAACATCAGGTTACGTCGCCATCGATGAGAATTTGTCTATCGGTTATGTGCCCCAGCGACTCCATTTAGACCCAACGCTACCGATGACGGTCTCACGCTTCCTTAACCTTCCTCACCGCCATGCCCGCCGCGATGTGCAGCAAACATTAGCAAACGCTGGGGTCGAGGCATTGGAAAATTCCGCCATGAGCCACTTATCAGGCGGCCAACTCCAACGGGTACTGCTGGCCCGCGCGCTTATCACAAAACCAGACATCTTAATTCTCGACGAGGCAACACAAGGGTTGGACTATCGTGGCATCGCGGACTTTTATAAAAAAATTGAAGAGGTTCGTCAGCACTACCGCTGTGCCGTATTGATGGTCAGCCATGACCTTCATGTCGTCATGCGCACCGCCGACCATGTGCTGTGCTTAAACGGCCACATCTGTTGCGAGGGCAAACCAGAACGTGTTGCGTCTTCCCCAGACTATCAAGCGTTATTCGGTGAACAGACAGCACAAATGCTGGCTTTTTATCGTCATCACCATGAGGAGGCAGCCCATGTTGGATGACTTCATGTGGCGCGCTACTCTGGCCGGCATATTCGTTGCCCTTGCCGCGGCACCGCTTGGCTGCTTTGTGGTTTGGCGACGTATGGCTTACTTCGGCGATGCGACATCTCACGCCGCCATCCTTGGTGTTGCACTGGCTTTAATGTTTAACCTCTCTATTTTTGCAGGCGTATTAACCGTTGCCCTCACCATGGCCGCTTGCGTAACGCTACTCAGCGGGCGCGGTTATGCCATGGATACGCTACTCGGTGTCATGGCTCACTCAGCCTTGGCGATCGGCCTGGTCGCCGTTTCATTTATTTCGGGAGTCCGGATTGACCTGACGGCATATTTATTCGGCGATATCCTGGCCGTTGGCCAGGATGACCTGTGGATCATCGGTGGCGGCGCATTACTGATATTGGCGTTACTCTTCTGGCGTTGGTCGGCACTTCTGACTGCCACACTGAGCGATGAACTTGCCTACGCCAATGGCATTCAGCCCCGCCGCGAGCAATTGGTCTTAACGCTCTCTCTTGCCATGGTCGTGGCTGTGGCACTCAAGGTGGTCGGTGCATTGCTAATTGCAGCCTTACTGATTATTCCTGCTGCAACGGCAAGGCCTTTCTCCAGAACGCCTGAAATTATGGCACTAGTAGCTATGTGTATTGCGACATTGGCGGTTACGTTGGGGCTCAGGGCCGCTTACTATTTTGATACCCCCACGGGGCCGACAATTGTTACCTTGGCCGCTGGCTTTTTCGCGCTTTCGACTCTAGGGATAAATGCTTTTCGCTATTTAGGCCAACGTTAGGTATCTGTCAGGTCAAATGGTTATCCCAGCGGAATTCCTGGCTGGCGAGCAACTCGGGCACTGCCGTGTCAGGGGTTACACGGTAGAGTCCGCCCTGGCCGGAGGAGACCAGAAAGCCGCCGCTCCCATCACAGCGGGCACCGGCAGCGTCGGGTAGCTCCAGGTTAGCGTTCAAGCGGCCCTGTTCAGCATCTAGCAGCAGCACCCGATTGCCGCGAGGAGCGGTCACCAGAACAGTTGCTGAAACACGGCTAAACGCGACGCTAGCGGTGTAGTGCCGAAGGCTGGTGGTGACCTCATCGGGCAGCGCCAGCTCAGAGAAGCCTCCGGCAGCATCCAGACGACAAATCAGCGGATAGGACTCCCACTCAGGGCCTTCAAATTGGTATCCGGCGATCACCGTGCCGTCCGCTGCCACGTCTAGATGACGGCAGCTAAGCTGGTGGTGCGAAGGAGCATGGCGGGCTACTACTTCGCCGCTGTGGCGATTCATAAGCATCAGCGCCGGGGCCATAGTGTCCAGATTGAGCTTAACCCGACCGTAGTCAGGGTGAGTCTGGATTCCCCCCAAACCAATCACCAGAGTATCACCATCCGGCATCAGCCGAAGCTCATGGGGCCCGATACCATCCAGCGACATATCGCGCACATGAGCGTAGTCGTTGGCAGCATCGTAAACGCGCACCAGCCCGGCGCTGTCCGCCAAACGATTGGCGGTGACATACAGATAGCGCCCGTTCAGGTCGAAAACCCCATGTCCATAGAAATGGTAACCTTCTCCCGCTGAAATGGTGTGAGCTAAGCGCCGATTAGCCCCATCGATCACATGCATTCGAGTGCCGGGGCGGCGGGCAAAAAGTACTGCCTGGTGGGAGCTAGGACGTAGACAGCCCCCGTGACAGCGCTCGGGCACTTCAATCATAAAGCGGCTTTTACCATCCAGTGCCACTCCAGCGATGTAGTGCTTTCCATCAAGATCATCAACCGCGCTAAACAGCCAGTCAGCATTTTCGCGCCCCGGCACCGCCCAGCTCAGTGGTGTTAATGCCATTAAGACGCTTCCTAGCCCAGCTTTCAGCACCTGCCGTCGCTGCATCGCTCAATCTCCATCGCTAGAATTAAAGCCACGCACGAGGCCAAGCTCGGCCGCAATTTCGGTTCCCAGCAGATAGTTCAACTGACCAATATTGAGATAAAGCGACTGCAGGTCACGAAAGGCTTGATCGTCCAGTGACGTTGTCAGCCCCGAAGGCAGATCACTCGCCTTGGCTAACGTCTTGTCCAATTGATCACGAAATGTCTCGGCGAGTGGCACTGCATCGGCTTCGCGCAGCAACGTCGAGAGCCCTGGAAGAAACCCTGTGCGCAGCCCTTCAAGCGTACTTTCCACCAAACGAATGGAGTTACCGCTACGCCAAGCTTCCGCTAAATAGCGATTAGCAGGCGTCCCTTGTAGCCCCATTGGCTCACCAAGACGTTTCTGCTCTAGGGTTTCGATTGCTTGAATGGCGTTAGCCAGTGTGGTTTCGGTGTAACGCGGGGTATCACGATAGTGCATACCAAAGGCCTGCCAGTCGCGCTCCAGTGCGCTACTCGTGTCTACGAGATGAGTAGAGATAGCCTGCAACAAGCCGCACATAGCCGGTTCACCAAGTGGCCGGTCACTCATAGCATCGTCATATAGCAAGTACTCAATAGCCGGAAATCCCTGAATCGCGACGCTATCGCTAGCAATATCTTCGGCCGTTGGCGTGGTGTCCGCTCTCAACCATCCTTCTACCTTGCTACCTACAAGGTTTTTGCGGTCTGGCCAGAACTGAAGTTGCCAGCCACGGCTATTCTGCTCAATGGGCCCAAACTGGACAAAGCGCACCGCCTGCCAAGCTTGATAAGCCCCCAGCCAGTCGCTTTCAAGCCGCTGCTTGAGCGATTCATCGGGCGCTTGGCAAAAGCGCGTTGCACTAGCCTCCAGGCGCTCAGAGGCATGACTGAGTTCGGCATACTGCTGCGCTATCGCGCCATGCCAGATATCACGTGGTGTATTGGTGTCCGTATCAGCGGAACCCAGTGCAGAAAAGGGAGCCGCTAAAAACGCAACGGCTACCCCCAAACGACGAAGAGAAGAAATCACATTAACTCCTTACCAATAGCCGACAGCCGTAACAGAAGCGTTGTAAAGCTCATAAAGATTCAAGAAAGCGAATAAGTTCCGCGCGCTGGTCAGCGGGTAGATGTCGATAGGCTTGGGTGGCCGCCTCTGCTTCGCCACCATGCCAGAGAATCGCCTCTTCGAGCGTACGGGCACGGCCATCGTGGAGAAAGCCAGCCCGAGGATTCACCGTTTGTGTCAGGCCAATACCCCACAACGGAGGGGTGCGCCATTCGCGCCCATCCGCTTGAAACTCACTACGATGATCGGCCAAGGCTTCGCCCATATCGTGGAGCAGTAGATCGCTATAAGGCCATATTTCTTGATTCGCCAACGCCGCTCGGGGAGCATCCGAGGCGGTACGATGGCGGGGGGTATGGCAGCTTGCGCAGCCCAGTGCGTTAAATGTCTCGGCCCCCTGTATCACCTCAGGATCATCCATGTTGCGGCGCATCGGCACCGCCAGGCTAGAGGCATAGAAGGTGATGAAGTCTGCAATTTCATCGCTGACTTCAGGCGTTCCACCATCAGGAAAGGCATCGCACCCCTGACTCTCCATACAATCCGTTTGCGGCACTAAGCGAGACGTTAGCCCCATATCGCCGGCGAAGGCGTGCATGCTCTGCTGCTCAATGCTGGGCTCACCCGCTTTCCAACCAAAACGCCCCATCACCGTGGTGCCACTGCGCACATCCCAGACTTGGTTATAGCGCCCGGAAATGCCATCGCCATCGGCATCGTTGGGGTCGGCAGCCGCCATCAGGTCTGCTTCAGGAATCGCCTCCAGCAGGCCCAGGCCAATCATTGGTGGCGCCAACCGCGGCGACGTCAGCAACGTGTTCGGTAACTCACCGTAGGCAGGTTCGGCAATTGAGTAAAGCGGCTCCTGCAAGGTAACGCTATGGCCGTCGGCAAAGCCCACTTCCCGCGGACGGTACTCAATGATCAGTTTGCCCTCCGGCTGCACGCCAGGAATCGCAGAGGTTTGTAGCTGCAAACCGTAGTTGGGTACCGGGAGCGCGCCCCGTTGCTCCAAAATTTCCGGCTCCGACTGATTGGAAGGCAGCGAAAGACGCAGAAACAACGCGATGGGGGTTTCATCTCCCATCGGTGGGTGGCCTCGCCCATCCTTGAGATGGCAACCTTGACAACTATTGGTATTAAACAACGGGCCCAGGCCATCACGGGCCTCAGTACTGGCAGGTGCTACCACCCAGGGGTTGCGGAAAAAGCTATTGCCGACGCTGAAATCAAGCCGCTTGGTCATCGACATGTTACGTAGCGGTAATGAATAAGCGTTGTGATCAAATTGCTCCACTGCCCCATCGCCACCGCTCATCGGCGACGATTGAATGGCGGGAGATTCAGCCGCCTGTAAAGAGACCACAAACAAAGAGGCCGCCAACAGTGCTAAGAAAAGGCAGCATTGAGCGAGTCGCCTGAAGGCAAAAAAGCGAGAGAGGTGGCACATAAATATACCTTGAGACAAACGACAAAAGCCGTCCGACAGCCAAGCTGCCAGACGGCTCATAAAATCAAACGAATGATTTAGAAACGATGGCCTGCATCATCCGGCTGCAAAGAGGTAACCCCCAACTCACCGGCGGCTTCTTCAAGGGATGCCGTTTGCGCCACCAGAGTGAGAATCGCCTCGTTGATCAATTCACTGCCCTGCTCATTACCCGGCGCAATCATCATATCGAATGCCATCGGCGAGCTTTCCGCTTCAGCCGCTTGCTTGATAGCATCAAGCCGCGCCATGGTGGCTTCAAGCTGCTCACCAAGGGTATCGGCTAGCTCGCTATCTGTCTGAGACAGTAAGTCTTGCAGCGAAGGCCCCTCTACCACACTGCCATCAAGGCGCTGATAGCTGCCGGTGTAGATATTCTGAATCCCCTGGCCGTTGTAGTAGTGAGAGTTGTGGGTATTATCGCTGAAGCAGTCGTGCTCATCCTCAAAAGAGTTGGCTTCAAGCGCGACTTTCAAGCGCTCTCCCGCTAGTTCACCCAACGATAGCGACCCCATACCAAATAGCATACGGCGCAGGCCTTCCTGATCACTTTCAGCCAGCAGTTCCTGACGATAGTTGCCTTCAACTTCAGGCGACCACTGGGCAACCATCCACTCAAGATCACTGACTAGCAGGTCCGACACTGCATCCAGGTACGTCCGGCGGCGATCGCAGTTACCATGGGTGCAGTCATCGCCGGCTTGGAAGTCACTCACCGGACGCTCACCACTGCCTGCTTCGAAGCCATTAAGGTCCTGCCCCCAGAGCAGAAATTCGATGGCGTGGTAGCCGCTGGCGACGTTGGCTTCTGAGCCCCCCACTTCGTTAAGGTCGGCTAAGAGCTCTGACGTAATATCACTGACATCCAGGACTTCCCCCCCTATCGTGATACGTTCGTTGGCAATGATATTAGCAGTGGCCCCTTCATTACCCAGCTCATGCTGATAGCCATCGCTTTCGACATAATCAATCATGCCTTCATCCAGAGGCCAGGCGTTCAGCTGCCCTTCCCAGTCATCCACCACCACATTGCCAAAACGAAATACTTCGCTTTGCTGATACGATACCCGTGCTTGCAACCAAGCTTGCTTAGTTGCGTTAAGAGCCTCAACAGTAGGGTTGGCCAGCAATTCGTCGATACGCTCGTTCAACACCTCGGCGGCATTGAGCGCATCGGCGTAATTAGCATGCGCCAAGTCGGCATAGTGATGAACCACAGCGCCGGCGCTAACAGCATCGTCAGCGGAAACGGCCAAAGGCATCAGCGCGCTAAGCGCAACGATACCTGCAAGAGGGCGACGGAGCATGATGACAGGCATTACAGTGTCCTTTAAGCGATGGCATTAAGAGTTTAGTGTCGTTTCCCTGTAGATTAATGTAATTCATTTACTTATGACATTCAATCTCACTTGCATAAAGATATGGCGCTTTTATTTGTTAAATACGCGCCTTTTGCATAACGTCATTACTTTCTTATCCTGGGAAGACGGCCATGTTGGATTACAAACTTCTCCATGCTCTGGCCACTGTGGTGGAGTGCGGCGGTTTTGAACGAGCAGGCGATACATTAGGACTTTCTCAATCAGCCATCTCCCAACGTATAAAAGCACTGGAAGTACGTCTAGGCCAGCCAGTGCTAATGCGCCATCCTAAGCTTTCACCTACACCTGCTGGTCAGCGGCTACTCACCCATTACCAGCAAGTACAGCTGTTAGAACGCGACCTACAGCAGACGCTACCTACGCTAGATAACGCAACGACCCGACTAAGAATCGCCATCAACGCTGACAGCGTGGTGACGTGGTGGGCAAACGCTGTGGCAGATATCTGTCAAACCGAGGGCGTATTGCTCGATTTAGTTATTGAGGATCAGGACGTTGGGCTTAACCGTCTGCGAGATGGCGATGTCGCAGCCTGCCTTTGCTCTACGCCAACACCCATCGCGGGCGCTCGCTGTATTAAAGTAGGCGAGATGCGTTATCTCCCGCTAGCATCACCTGCCTACGTGCAACGCTACTTTCCTGAAGGCCTTTCTCCAGAAGCTTTTCAGCAAGCCCCAGTGATTGTGTTCGGCCCTCATGACCAGCTTCAGCATCAGTTTCTTGCTCAGTGTGGCTATCACGGCCATTTCCCCTACCACCTGTGCCCTTCATCAGAAGGGTTTGTGCGTCTCGCCACCGCAGGCATTGGCTACGGAATGGTTCCACAACTGCAGGCACTAGACCAACTGCAAAAAGGCCATCTTGTCAGCATCGCCCCCGGCCACTCGCTTACCGTGCCACTTTATTGGCATTTTTGGCGCCACAGTGGACAACTAGTCCAGCGCCTAACTAAAAGTCTGAACTGTCTCATGCTTTAGACCCATTGTCGGCCACTCGCTTTGAAAGAGGTCTACACTTTGCCTAGGAGCAAAACCCGCCCAAGGCAGGCAAGGGAACCTAGGCACTAAGACCTAGAAGCGATAAAGCCCAACGCAAAAATAACCAAAATAGCGATATTTATGGATGCTTACTGTTGGTTAAAGCGCCTTCCGGCTGGCTTGTTAGTGCTTATTATTAGCTGGCATTCACAAGCAAGTGCTGCAGCTACCATCGTCGTCTCTCCCGAGCAGGCGCGTTACGACTTAAATGAAGCAAGCGGTTACTGGAATACCTTAGAATCGCTAAACCTACGCGATGTTTTAGCATTATCTCCTTCATTTAAACCGGTCCATCACGCCTCTAACCTACATTTCGGCTATACACAAAGCGATGTCTGGCTAAAAACACAAATTCGTAATGCATCGTCCCTCCCGACTACCTGGATGGTTAAATTCGAATACCCATTTTTAGACCATGTCACTCTGTATACGCTGAGGGAACACGCTAGCGATGTTCAGTACAGCGGAAGCGCCGTGCCAATTGACGAGCGATCAATCGCCCACCGACAGGCCGTTTTTCCGGTGATGCTGGTCGGCGGAGAAACCGTGACGCTTTATACCCAGGTAAAAGCCACGGGCAGTAAGTTTCTGAGCTACAGCTTAATGACGCCAGAGGCGTTTTATACTCAAAATGACCGGCATAATTTCTGGCTGGCGACTTACTTCGGCATGCTGCTAGCATTAAGCATTTACAACCTGCTGCTATTTTTTGTGCTTAAAGAGCACGTATTTCTCTACTACGCGCTATTTGCCTTCGGGTTTACACTGGCAAGTTTGACGTTCAATGGCCTTGGCACGCTGATGTTTTGGAGTTTCCTAGGCGATAACACCGCGCGCCTGGTAGCGATTGGCTTTACCTTTGCTTCTGCGATGGGCGCCCTATTCACGCAAAGTTTTCTTAACACGGCCATCTACTGCCCACGTTGGCATCACATCATTACGCTGTTTCGCGGCTACTGCTATATAGCGCTGGTAGCGATGATATTTTTGCCACTTCAACCCGCCCTACGCTTAATGGATATAACAGGGTTTGCTGCCTCACTATTAATGCTCGTGTGCGGTATTTATTGCAGTTGGCGCCGCGTGCCTAGCGCCCGTATTTTTGTGCTCGCCTGGTCAATATTTCTACTTGGGGCTAGCGTGTTTGCACTTCGAAACCTTAGTATTCTACCCGCCAATTTCCTAACCCTTCACGGAATACAAATCGGCTCAGCCATTGAGATGTTGCTGCTATCTTTCGCACTAGCCGCACGTTTTAATAAATTAAAATGGCAAAAAGAGCGTGCTCAAGCAGAAACCGTCGCAATGCTCAAAAAACAGGAAGCTGTTCTAGAAGCAAAAGTAGCCGCTCGTACTCAGGCACTAGAGAAGCTAGCCAATCACGATATGCTCACCGGCTTGCTTAACCGCAACGGGCTGACACGCTGCGCAGAAGCGGCTCTTGAACACTGTAGAAAAACGCATACGCCTTTAGCACTGGTCATGTGTGACCTTGACTGCTTCAAACCAATTAACGACCAGTATGGCCATGAGGTAGGCGATTTCGTGCTTCAGCAAATCGCCAAGCGTCTCGTGCACGTCGCACGTGGGAGTGATCATTGCGCGCGCTTTGGCGGCGACGAGTTTATTCTCTTACTGGAGGGGATAACTGATCAGACTGCGTTAGAGGAGATGCGTAACCGTATCGAACAGACCGTTCGCTCACCTATCAAGCTACCTGATGGCACGTTAGTTAGCGTCGGCGTCAGTATCGGTATTTGTATTAGCTATGCAGATAACGACACGTTAGCCAGCCTGCTTCGCGAAGCGGATAGCCAAATGTACGCCGCCAAGTCACGCCAAACCACCCGTTACTATGGCTATGGTTCAGCGTGATCCTGACGGATAGAACACGATATCAGTCAAATAAACTCATACGTTTCATAACGTTATCGCGCTTGATTCGCCAGTGAAATAGAGCACCCGCAATATGCAGCGTAATAAGCACAACTAACGCCCACCCTAAACGCTCATGCCAAACAAACAGCGTTTGCGAAAGCGCTTCGTTTTTGCCCAATACCCCCGGCAAATGCCATTGAAAAAACTCAACAGGAAAGCCGCCGGTAGCAGTGGCTGTCCAACCAATCAGTGGCATAACCACTAGCCCCGCATAAAGCAAGTGATGCACGCTAGTACTGATAATTCGCTCGAAGGCATTGAGCGGCGGTTCGTGGTCGGGCACAACAAAAGCTAGCCGCGTAATAATCCTCAGCGTCATTAGCAACAGTATCGTCACGCCTAAGGTTTTATGGCTGGTATAGAGCACGTTGGTAAGCGCATTCCCAAGCAAATCAACGGCGCGCTCATACCCCAGGAAGCCAAGCGTCAGACCACTTGCCAATGACAGCAGCACGGCGACTGCCACTAGCCAATGCAACACTCGGTGAGGATAAATATAGTGATCTAGCTCGTGCATTCAGAACTCCTGGCTCATTCGCGTCATGGTAGTTAGCTTAGCTCAGTCAGGTTGCGTTAGAAAAACTAAGAAACCTCTGATTAACTATTGCGCTTGTCCATACTGCGTTAAAAATCGCCTCAAAATGCTCATTTACAACTCGTAAACTCCGCTTTTTCGTTGATTTTTGCCTTGTCTGGCCTACGCTCATAACATTAATCAGAGGATCCTAAATTATCGAGCCCCTCACTGAGCCGTATCACAATCAGCCCCCATTTGGCCGCCTTTGGACCAATTTTCCTGGGTTACTTCTTGAAAAAACACCTGCACGCTCACTGGGTCGGTACCATACACATCGCAGAACGCATCAGTAATACGCTTTGCCAATTCTCGCTTTTGCGCAAGATCACGGGGGAATTGCTGGATAGTGACTATAGGCATCTTAGCTTCCTATCAATGAACATGTTAAAGCAACACCTTATAACGCTTCACTAGGTGCCGCTAGCTGTTCGCGAATCAATTCTCCTAAACGCCGCGCAGGCTCAGAAGGACGGTGTGGAGCACGATGAAGCGCTAGCTCAATCATTGGCAAGGCAGGAAGGCCACTACTGTCATCCAGCGGGCGCAGCGAGGGGGTCAACATACTACGCGTTACCACAACAACAGCTAACCCCGCGGTTACAATAGGGGCAAGACCCGCCATTGACTGGCTGGTATACGCAACGCGCCAATCACGCCCAGCCCCTTGTAACGCCTGCTCAGCAACCTCGCGAAAAACATCAGCGCCGGGAGAGTAAAGCGCCAGCGGAATAGGGTCACTTAGCGAAGGCTGCTGATTTACCCCTACCGCCCACATCAGTGGCTCACGACGAATCACATCGCCTCCTGGCGAATTTCGTTGGCGAGTCACCAGCGCCAAGTCCAACTCTGCTGCTTTGACCTGTTCGACCAAATGAGCACTAGTGCCACACTTTACGGTTAGCCCCACCGCAGGATACAGCTGGTGAAAGTACGCAAATACTGACGGCAATAGCGACGCATAGTCTTCAGGAATACCCAACGTTAAATCGCCCGTTATCTGGCGCGCCTGCATATCGCTCCACGCGTCGTCATTGAGTGCCAATAGGCGGCGCGCGTGTACCAGCAAACGATCTCCTTCTGGGGTGAAACGTAGTCGTCGCCCAGCTCGCTCATGCAAACGCACATCAAGCTGCGTCTCTAAACGCTGTAACTGCATGCTCACTGTTGACTGGGTATACGCCAGCCGCTTTGCCGCTGCCGTAACGCTACCTGTATCGGCAATAGTAACCAGCGTACGAAGTAGCGTTAAGTCAAATGTTGGTGCACGCATACATCACCATTATTGATAATAATGATCATAAAAGATCGATATTGTGATGAGTGTTTACTGAGTATGCTGCGCGTCTCAGGTTTAACGCAAGGAGAGATGCCATGCATCCCGTTCATTCCCCGGCCGTCATATCCCCCAGGTACAGTGTATGCGCAGCACTTGTGGCGGTGATGTTATGGAGCATAGCGCCGCTATTAGCAGAGTTGGCTCGGGATACCTCTCCGCTTCAGCTCACCGCACTTACGCTGCTTGCAGGTGCACTGGCAACATTGCCACTCAGCCGTCGCGTTAACGTCGCGGCTTGCCGTCCTCGCTGGCAAATTAGCGTATGGCTTGGCCTACCACTATTGATCGTTGGTGCTGTTAGCAGTTACTACATTGGCATGCGTCTAGCACCTGCCGCAGAAGCCGCTTTGATCACCTACACCTGGCCAGTGCTGTTTGTACTATTAAGCCAATGGAGCCGGTTTGGTCGTCTGCATATCGCCAGCGTGACAGGTGCGCTAATTGCTTTTTCGGGTGCCGCTATTTTGTTACTGCCGCAAGCCTTAAGTGGCGGCTTTGGCGGGGCTGCTTCAGGGTATGGGTTAGCGCTACTGGCGGCTTGTTGCTGGGCGCTCTACTCCTGGCTCGGGCAAGTAGCTCCTGTATCGCTAACACCATTGCTCCCGCGGTTATTAATGATCGCCTGCGCTGTTGCAGCCTGCGCCAGCTTGATAGTGGAAGGAACCTTCATCATGCCGCAGGGTGAGGCTCTGTTGGCGGGTATCGCGCTGGGGCTTGGGCCGTACGGCATCGCTATGGTGGCCTGGGATAAAGCACTACGCTTTGGCCAAGCCAGCCTAGTCGGCAGCCTTGCCTATGGCGTACCGATCCTAGCGGCACTGCTACTGGTACTGGCAGGCGTCAGCGTGTTTGACTGGCGGCTACCAACGGCCGCCTTATTGGTCGTCGTAGGCTGTTTAAAAGCAAGCCGCTAAACACTATTGACCTAAATAGCGAGGCTTTGCGATACCTTCCAGCGCATCAAGGGGGATCGTCAGAACAGGCTGGCCGGCTGCATAAGGGGCAATTTCATAGACGTTGTATTTAACTTCCCAGGCAGTTGCCAACGGGGCTATGTTGCGGCTCTCGCTGAGCGGCCAATTGAGGGCAAACTGCTCATCATGACCCATCTCCTCTATCCAGCGTTGGTGGGCCTGATCAAGCAGTGCTTGAAAAGCGCCCTGCTGGCCTTCCAACAACATATCGTCTGGATCAACCACACGCAGCTGACGCTCGTCTATCACCATAAACTCAGTCATTGGCAAACCATGCGCTTGCCCCGCATGATAAACGTAGCTACTTAGCTCAAGTATCAATAAGTCGTTGTGCTGCCCATAAACCTTAGCTTCTAATACCGCTTCGCTAGTCATTGCTCCAGGTGAGGTGCGATTATCTTCCTCAGCTAGCTCAAAAAAGTTTTGTGCATAGGCCTCCCAGCTATCAGCTGGCAATGCATCCTCCTCAGTGATGCCCATTGCAAGCGTTAACAGCCGTTTTTGTAACTGCTCCGTTAGCTCTGCAGATTGCGGAAACGCGAGCGCAGACACGGTGACGGTAGAGCACTGTTCAGCCTGACACTCAGGTGCTATGTACTCTTTTTCAACCGCTTTGGAAGCAAGCGTAAGTGACTCTGCAGAAGCATCATCCGACGACTGACAACCACCTAGTAACAATAAACCAATCACCGTTAAACCGAATGAATAGCGCAGCATAAAACCTCCTTGTGAATAACGTAGGCACCTTCAAGCCACGTAAATAGGAATACAAAAGCAAACGCCCCTGCTGTCTCCAGCAAGGGCGTTGCATCATACAACGTGCGCTACATTACGCGTCAGGCTGCATTTCTGTTGGCTCTGTATTGACTTGCAACTCAAACATGCCGCTGCCGCTAACTGCGAAACCACGTGCAACAACAGTGTAGGTACCCGGCAAAAGCGCCTGCTCTAAACGCGAGTTAGTGCCGCTACCGCCGTCATCATCGCTATAAGAATCACCGCCGCCACTTAGCTCTAAATACGTATCAAAGTCACTTGAACGCATGCTGAGCCTAACCAAAGAGCTTTCTTCTAAAGTGAGTTCATAGGTCAACGGCTCACCACTATACCAGCCAGTGAGCGTTTCATTAGCTGTTAACTCACCCTCATTACGTAGTTCTACACCCTCCGGCAATTCACGCGGCTCTACTGAAAGCGTAAACAAACCGCTGTCGGAGCCATACGCCGTGCGTGCTGTTAATTGATAACTACCCGGTGCTAAAAAGTCGGCAATACTGGCATCCAGATTGCCAGCACTATCGTCATCTTCGCGGAAGTAGCCATTTGGCCCTTCCAGCACAAGATAAGAGTCGATATCGCTTGAGCGCATATCAATTTGATACATACCCGCTTCTTCGATCTCTAGTTGATAGCTTCGCTCCTGGCCGCTAAACCAACCATTCAGCGTTTCGCTGGGCACAACACTCCCATCATTGCGCAGATCGTCAGGCAATTCACGTGGCTCCGCACTCAACGTAAAAAGACCACTCCCTTCGCCGAAGGCAGAACGTGCGGTGACGGTGTAATCACCAGGAGCAAGAAAGTCTGAAATACGTGCATTCAAGTTGCCAGCGCCATCATCATCCTCACGGTTGTAGCCGTTCGGACCAGACAGCTCCAGATACGCATCAAACTCATCGGCACGCATCTCGATTTGATACATACCTTCTTCTTCAACGGTTAACGTCACTTCCCGTGACGTGCCACCTAGCCAACTATCCATCGGCTCGCCAATGGTCAGCGTGTCAGAATCGCTCAGCTCAACCGTGCGGCTATTAAGGGTGAATGGGCCATAGCTGCTTGCATCCGCCCCACTGACGGCCACTACGTATTGACCATCTTTTTCGATACGATGACGAACGGTCTCGGCATTCTCCAGCAGCTGCAGCCCATCGTCATAGAGAGCAACGACTCCCCTTAAGGCACCACTGAGAGAAAACTCGACTAACGAGTCCTCTTCCAGATTGATGACATAGCGCACATAGCGGCTACCATCATTACCGTTCAGCTCCGCTGCCGAGGTAATCTCTCCCCTAGTTTGCTCACCTAGCGTAATACTTTCGAGCCCTGCTAATGCTTGGGAAACCTGCCCCTGCTCCGCACTGGTAGGTTCTGCGGCGCTTGTCGTTGATGTAAAACTGGGCGCCGCCTGAGCGGCTAACAACCCAACAGCAACCCCACCGGCGGCAACCAAAATTAGCGTTAGAGAAGAAGACTTAGCCATAGGTGCATCCTTGTTTATTGGCAAACATGTAAAACCTAGCGAGTGCTAATTATATGATGCCTATCTGAGTAAAGTGAGCCTTTATCTAAAATTTATACCAGACACATGACACCGCCGAGTTACATCGACCACACTTCGTTAACTTGCTGAATCACAACGGCACTGAAGAAAGTTGCAAAAAATCTTAATTTAGAAGCCAATTGCACCGATCTTCGTAAAGCTTGCCGTATTAAAATGACCACGTTACCATCGGAGCAGATATCGGTAAATACTCCGACACATAAAGAATCGGCACAATGTAAACTGAGGCACTCCAATGGGAGCATCTAAACGGTTCATCCGCACGAGCTGTGCTGCGGCATTACTCACCTTCTTTTCCACTGGTCATGCATTTGCCACAGAAATTCAAGAGGGAATCGCATCCTTTTACAGCGATCGCTTCCAGGGTTCCCCTACAGCCAGTGGCGTACCTTTTGACCAACAAGCGCTAACGGCTGCTCATCCAACGCTTCCTTTTGGCACCAAGGTGCTAGTTACCCGCCCTGATACTGGCCAGGAGGTTGAGGTACTGATTAATGACCGCGGCCCCTTTGTTAAGGGACGTATTATTGACCTATCAAAACGGGCAGCTCGCCAACTCGGCATGATTCGACGCGGCGTTGCCCCCGTCATGATCACCCTGGTCGATTAACGGATAACACACCCGCAAGTGTGTGATACCCCTTAAACAAACAGCGTTGAAGAAGATTAAGCTTAATTGAAAGCGGCTCACCAGAGCCGCTTTTTTATTGCACAGCAAATTAACTCTTCGACGAACTTGAAAGCGCGCTAACGGTCTCTATGCTGCAAGGAGATTTGTTTAAATCACACATGCAGGAGGCACCCATGCAATCTCGCTTTTTTACCTTAACGAATTACCCCACCGGCTTACCTAAACGCGAACTATTTTCACTGGAAAGTCAGGAACTTCCCGATCTTGACGAAGGTGAAGTCAGGGTTCGCAACCATTGGCTGTCCGTTGATCCATATATGCGTGGACGAATGACAGGGGTACGCACCTATGTCGCCCCTTTTGAGCTGGGCAAGCCGATGGAAGGTGGCGCAATTGGCGAGGTCATTGCGTCTAACCACCCAACCATTAAGGAAGGCGATAAAGTCAGCCACATGGGCGGCTGGCGGGATATCGCGCAGGTGTCAGGCGACAGTGTCACTGCGTTACCAGACAGTGACGTACCAGAACAAGCATATCTAGGTGTATTGGGCATGCCAGGTATGACGGCATGGACAGGCTTGAACCTTATTGCCGAGTGTAAACCTAGCGACAATGTACTGGTAAGCGCTGCCAGTGGTGCTGTTGGCTCGCTTGCTGTACAGCTGGCGAAAGCCAAAGGTTGCCACGTGGTTGGCATTGCTGGGGCTGCCCACAAGCTTGCATGGCTTGAATCATTGGGCGTTGAGCCGGTTAGCTACCAAGGCCGAAGTGCACAGGAACTCAGCGACGCTGTTAAGCTTGCTAGCCCTAATGGCATTGACGTGTATTTTGAGAACGTTGGTGGTATCTGCTTAGAAGCAGCGCTAAGTCAACTCAATGACGGTGCACGCATTGCTGTATGCGGCATGATTGACAGCTATAACGCCGAAGCACCGGCACCAGGGCCGAGCAACCTTTCCCAGTTGGTGGTACGCAAAGCTAAGATGCAGGGATTTATTGTTGCCGATCACTGGTCTAGCTATCGCTACTTCCTCAACGAAGTCTCTCCTCAGGTAGCGAAAGGCAATATAGCCTATAAAGAAACCGTCAAAGAGGGTCTTGAAAGCACACCGGATGCCTTTTTAGCGCTTTTTGAAGGGGGCAACACCGGCAAAATGCTGGTGAAGCTCACTGACTAAGCCATGCTTACGTCAAGTTAACCCCACATTGCTACCTCACTATTTCCTACCTCAATAACAAGCCGCGCCACGGTAACAGGCGCGGCTTTTTGGTTTGCAGCACTACTTAGCAAGCAAATTATTAGACCAAAAGTGAATTGATTATTAAAATTACCCATAATCAATGTGTGTTTTAACCCATCATCACTGCCAATGGGTTAGGGCACGTTGCAGATCTGTCGCTTTTCTAATTTTACCAAGCGGCTTCAATTCGTTGTTAATAGGGGTTTTCTCATGGATGGACACACGCGTGCCCACGGCAAATGGCCAGCGCTACTGCTTGGCCTGCTACTCGCGGTAGCTGGTGTTGCACTGACCATTGGCGGCGCTAAGCTGCTTAGTTTAGGTGGTAGCGCTTACTACTTAATCGCTGGGGTCAGTATTTTTGTTGTCGGTGTACTGCTGGCAATGCGCAAAGGCATAGCCTTATGGCTTTATGCAGCGGTACTTTTTGCAACGCTGCTATGGGCACTCTGGGAAGTTGGCTTAGACTGGTGGCAGCTGGTCCCCAGGGTTGCCATTGTCTGTTTAATTGGCATCATTTTACTGCTTCCCTGGTGGCGCAAACCGCTACATTCACGCGGCGGCAGCCTAGCGCTAGTGGCAAGCATTGTCGCAGCGATTATTGTGGCAATTGCTAGTCAATTCACCTATCCAGGTACTGTGGCAGGCACGATGGAGTCTGCCAATAATAAAGAGGTTAACCCAGCCCAGGCTGCAGGCGATGACTGGCCTGCCTACGGCGGCACTAATGCAGGGACGCACTACTCCTCGCTTAGTCAGATTACTCCCGAAAATATAGGCGAACTGGAAGAGGTGTGGCGTATTCAAACCGGTGATGAACCCGGCCCCAATGCACCGCCTGAAATCACCAACCAAAACACGCCGTTAAAGGTCAACGATAGCCTTTATATTTGTACATCGCACAGCCGTGCGATGGCACTGTCGCCCGAAACCGGCGAAACCCTGTGGGCGTTTGATCCCAACATTAGCACCATGGGCGCAGACGACTTTTCCGGTTGGGCACATATGACCTGCCGCGGCTTGGCGTATTATGATGCGGCTAATTATTCCAGCAGTACTGAAGATTCCACCATCGATAAACCAACACTGTATGCCGATGGCAGTCAGTTTGAACTCGACCTCTCCTTCTCGCTCACCTCAGAAGAAGACTCCACGTCTGAGCTGTTAAGCGCCACCGATGTCATGTGCCCACGCAGGCTTTACCTACCCACCGCCGATGCCCGCCTGATTGCACTCAACGCCGATACCGGGGAGCGCTGTGAAAGTTTCGGCGAAAACGGTGAGATCGACCTGACGAACAATATTGGCGAGTTTAGCCCAGGAGGCTATTACTCGACATCGCCTGCGACTGTCACTGAAGACTTAGTAATTTTGGGTGGCCACGTTACCGACAACAGCTCAACCGACGAACCCTCTGGCGTTATACGCGCCTTCGACGTACATACTGGCGGACTAGTGTGGAACTGGGACAGCGGCAACCCTGAAGACACCGCACCATTAGAAGAGGGCGAGACTTACACGCGTAACTCACCCAATGTGTGGGCGCCGATTAGCGCCGATGAAGAGCTTGGCCTCGTTTACCTGCCCATGGGTAACGCTACGCCAGACCAGTACGGCGCTAACCGCTCTGAAAATGATGAGACCTTTAGTGCCGGGCTAGTAGCGCTTAATTTGAACGACGGCCAAGTGGCCTGGGTGTACCAGTTTGTACACCACGACTTGTGGGACATGGACACACCTGCACAGCCCGTATTGATTGACTTGGCAACAGCAGATGGCACCCAGCCAGCCGTCATTCAGCCCACTAAACAAGGCAGCTTGTATGTGTTAAACCGTGAGACCGGCGAGCCGATTGTGCCCATTGAAGAAGTGCCCGCCCCTCAAGGTGCTATTGAAGGCGACTGGACGGCAGAAACCCAACCTCGCTCAGCACTGAATTTGCTACCACCGCCGCTTACCGAGCGCGACATGTGGGGCGCATCACCCTTTGATCAGATGATGTGCCGCATCCAATTCCTCTCGCTGCGCTATGAAGGCCAGTACACACCGCCTTCGCTGGAAGGCAGCATTATCTACCCTGGCAACGTTGGGGTGATGAACTGGGGTGGTGTTGCGGTAGACCCAGAACGCCAAGCACTGTTTACCGGCGCGAAGTACTTAGCGTTTGTTTCCAAGCTGATTCCACGTGATGAAGTTGAGGATGGCCAAGGCTCAGCTAGCGAGCAAGGCCTGCAGCCCAACACGGGTGCCCCTTACGCAGTAGAACTCGGCCCGCTGCTGTCAGTGCTCGGCCTTCCCTGCCAAGCACCCTCTTGGGGGGATGTGGCAGGAATCGACCTGCAAAGTAACGAAGTTGTGTGGAAGCACCACAATGGCACCACCCGCGACAGCATGCCCTTTGATCTGCCGATTGGTCTGAACGTCGGCGTCCCTGCGCTGGGTGGCCCGCTAACCACTGCGGGTGGCGTTTCCTTCCTAAGCGGCACACTGGATCAATACCTGCGCGGCTACGACATCACCACTGGCGAAGAGCTGTATAAAGCTCGCTTGCCTGCCGGCGGCCAAGCAACGCCGATGACTTACACCGGCGCAGATGACCGCCAGTATGTGGTCGTTACCGCCGGTGGTCACGGCACCTTCGGCACCAAAATGGGTGACTACGTGATTGGTTACGCTTTACCGGAATAGCCATCACTTAGCGTAGCGACGAACAAAAACGGGCGACCCAATGGGTCGCCCGTTTTTTTTGCTAGGGAGCCTCTGCTGATTAAAAACTCAACTCCACGCCGCCATAAACACTTCGCCCTGGGGCTGGCTCATAAAAGCGGCCAAAGGTGCCGTTTAAGCGCACATTGGCATAGTGCTCTTCATCAAGCAGATTGCGCAGACCAAGATAAGCACTTAGTCGCGTACCTTCACTTAACTGCCAACCATCACCTACCCGGAGGTTGAGCAGCCAATAGCTATCTACCTCCGTCGCATTAGCGTTATCCGCTACTAAATCACCGATGTATTCGGTTTCCAACGTGACGAAACGCTGATCAAGGTTTTCCCAGGTTAATTGATTGACCCACGTTTGCTCTGGCAATCCAGGAATCCGGTTGCCATCAAAGCGTTCACTAGGTGTTGCAAACTTATCGAATTCATAACGCGCGAGGGTTAAAGCGCTATCCAGACGCCACTGGTCGGCAAGCTGCCAGCCCAGCGCCAGCTCTAGGCCATCGCGATTTGTGTCACCTGCATTCTGATAGAAGGTACGACCACCCTCATCATACGGCACCAACTCATCGCGAACGCGGACCGAAAATAGTGCGAGATCGTAATCCATCGCCAACGGCTCAATGTAGCCACGCAACCCTATTTCGCGATTCCATGCTTTTTGCGGCTCAACAGCAGGGTTAAAGCCACCGCCAGCCGGGTTGGCAAACTCAGAAAACGTGGGTGTCTCAAACGCGGTGCCGGTATTAATATACGCTTGGTGCTGCGGACGATAGCGATAGCTTAGCCCCGCCGAGCCACTCCACTCGTTAAAGGTACGCTTCCCGCTTTGATCTCCGTCATCAAGAAACGTATCGTCGACGTCTAGCGCCACCCGGTCATATCGCGCGCCCAACGAGAGCGTGACCTGTTCCGAGAGCGCTAAATCCCCTTGGGCAAACACGCCAGCGGACGCCGCAGTTTGGGTTTCATCCGCTAACTGCTCGCCAACTACTCCCTGGGCATCGACATTATTACGAAAACGCTCATCCTCTTGGCGCGCCACATCCACCCCAACGATATAACTCAGCGGCAGGCTCCCTAACGCCACCTCGTGATGGTATTCAGCGCTTGCGCCCATATAGTCCCGCTGATAACCCAAACGACTACTGCCCACAAATGGAAGCTGCTGTTCAAAGCTACGCTGAGCAATTAAGCCCTTGAGATACAGCTCACCATCCCCTGCCGCTAAGTCTTCGTATTGCAGACCCAACAGCTGCTGATCGACGTTTTGCCCAGCATCTAGCGCTAGCGAATTGGGCGCAGCCTGATCGCGCCCAGCGGCAACTTCACGGGCATTAAGTGCACCGGGATCTTCCGAACGGGGGTTCTCCAGCAGATTAATAATCGCAGTAACCGCCCGCCCACTGCCGAGTTCTCGACGCAACTTTGCATTCAGCAAATACTTCTCGGTTGAACTTTGTTCACGATAACCATCAACGTTAAGCGCCGTCAGACTGATATGGTGCGACCAATCGCCCTGTACACCGCCATTTTGCAGTGCCACTTTTTGATAGCCATCACTACCTGCGCCCATCCGCAGCCGTGTACCAGGATTATCACGCCCATCTGCAGTGGTCACATCAATCACTCCGCCAGCCGCATTACCGTAAAGCACTGAAGACGGCCCGCGAATCACCTCAATACGCTCGGCACTGTCTAAATCAATGGCATCCAACTGCGCTTGACCATCCGGAAGTGTGTATGGAATGCCATCTACCATAACGGTAATCCCACGCACACCAAATGGAGCACGCGCGCCAAAGCCGCGAATAGCAATGCGTTGCCCTTGGGCGAAGTTATCGCGGTTTTGTAAAAACACCCCCGGTACTCGGTTAAGCGCTTCATCCAACCTCACCCGTTGCTGACCTTGGGCAATTTCTTCGCTCTCCAAGGTAGAAACGGCCGCTGGTGTGGCATACAGCTCGCGGGCTAAGCGCGGAGCGCTCACCTCTACTGTAGGCAGTACCGCATCTTCACCGCTGGGCGCCTGCGCCCACACAGGGCTGGCTAGAACAACGCTCGCGAGCAGCAGTGATGACGGTAGATAGTGACTCATGGCGTTCCTTATTCATCTGTAGTCGATGGGCTTTCGCAGCCCTAATTTCTTGAAGATCTAATTTTTTGAAAACCTAAGTTCTTGAAAATCTAAGCTCTTGAAAACCTAAGCTCTTGAATACGCCTACCTAAGCAAGTGAACGATAGCCCAAACACGAGGTCGTACCTAGGTCGCACTGATTCGCCAAACTTAATCATTGCGACTACGTTACGCTCAATCGCTGAACCGCACTGTTGCTAAAAGGCCAGCATTAGCAATCAGCACTAAAACCGTTATTGATATCTACATTATAGAGACCTACGTTATTAACCTGTTCGTTATTAACAAACAGACTGTATAAGCAAAGGAGGCTGCATGGCGTTTACCGCAACTGACCCGATCAAGATGATCTTTGCCGTTATTCTGCCCCCACTAGCCCGGATTTCTCACAGGGTATAAAAGAAAGCGGCTGAAAG
>NZ_JABUZD010000138.1:0-12026 GCF_014897875.1 Halomonas sp. 3A7M | reverse complement strand
GTCGATAGCCTAATGCGTCAAGGGCTGGGAATGAGCGACTCCCCCCAGCTTTCCCGCGCCAGCGTGAAAAAGCAGCTGCGCGCCTGGGGCGTGGCCGAAGCTACGCCCACCTCGCTTGCACTGCTGACTGAACAGCAGCGTGCCAACAGCGTGATCATTGTCCAGGATGCCTTCACCAGCCACTTTGAAGCCAAGCTGGTGATAGACGTGGTGGAACTGCTGTCGCGGTTGAATCTGCGGGTGTTCGTGATGCCATTTTCTGCCAACGGCAAGCCGCTGCAAGTGCAGGGCTTTTTAGGCGCCTTTGAGCGCACGGCGGAAAAACAGGCCAAGCGCCTGCGGGCACTGGCAGAGTTCGACGTACCCATGGTGGGGATCGACCCGGCGATGACGCTGACCTACCGCCAAGAGTACGTGAAAGCCTTAGGTGCCGAGCAGGTCCCCGAGGTGTTCATGCTGCAAGAGTGGCTGGCTACCCGTATGAACACGCTAGCGCCTCGCCCACTGAACCTAACCGACCCTGGCTTTAAGCTGCTGTCTCACTGCACCGAAAAGACCAACGCCCCAGGCAGCCCAAAGGCTTGGCAGCAGGTGTTTGCGGCATTTGGTTTAGAGCTGGAGTTAGCCATCACAGGGTGTTGCGGCATGTCGGGCACTTACGGGCATGAAACGCGTAATGTCGCAACCTCCAAAACCATTTATGCCCAATCCTGGCAGCCCCAGGTGGAAGCCGACGAAAACACGGGCAAGCTGCTCGCCACCGGCTACTCCTGCCGTAGCCAGGTGAAACGCTACTCAGCACAAACGTTGCACCACCCGCTTCAGGCACTACTTACATGCCTCAAGCGGGAAAGTTAATAAGCGTTTAACACCATTGATTAAAAAAACAGCTGCTTGAGGGCTTGGCCAGGGTCCTCTTCACGCATAAAGGCTTCACCAACCAAGAAACCGTTCACCTCATGGTCGCGCATTAGCTCCACGTCATCGCGGGTATGGATTCCGGATTCAGTGATGACCGTGACGCCTTCAGGAATGCGCGGCAGGAGGTCTAATGTGGTGTTCAGACTGGTCTCGAAGGTATGCAAATTACGGTTGTTGATGCCCACCAGCTTTAGATCCAGCGCTAGGGCACGCTCTAACTCAACGGCGTCATGCACTTCTACCAGTACATCCATGCCTAACGCATTGGCTTGCTGATGCAGATCGCGCAGCTGGGTGTCGTCTAGGGCAGCAACAATCAGCAGGATGCAGTCTGCACCGATGGCACGCGCTTCGGTTACCTGATAGCGATGGGTAATAAAATCTTTACGAATAACGGGAAGGTCACAGGCATCGCGGGCAGCGATCAGAAAGTCTTCATGCCCCTGGAAGAAATCGGCATCCGTTAATACTGACAAGCAGGCTGCGCCGCCCTCAGCATAACGCTTAGCGATATCGTCAGGATGAAAATCCTCACGTATCACGCCTTTGGAAGGCGAAGCTTTTTTCACCTCAGCGATAACCGCTGCGTCACCAGCGGCAATACGCGCATTCAGTGCAGCAATAAAGCCACGGGGGGCGCTTTGCTTGTCAGCCAACGCCAGCAGTTCTGCTTCAGAAACCGCTTGTCGGCGCTCGGCTACTTCTTCGTCTTTACGAGCCAAAATACGCGTTAAAATTGTTGGCGTTGCCTGGTCAGTCATTAGATTTTTTACCTTTTAAAGACGCTAGTGAAGTGTGAAAGCTCTCGAAGCTTCTCTAGCGGTAACTTTGAGGCCTGCGCATCCTGGGCCACCATCACCCCTTCTTTTAAGCTGTCGGCCACACCAGAGCAGTAAAGTGCGGCACCCGCATTAAGGGCCACTATATCTGCCGCCGCACCCTCGCCACTCAATGCGGCTTTTACCAGTCGTAAGCTGTCTTCAGCGCTGGCTGCTTTAAGCGTAGCTAAGCTTTGTCGCTCAATACCCAACTCTTCTGGAGTGATGGTGTACTCAGTAATTTCGTCATCTTTTAGTTCAGCCACGCGCGTCGGTGCCGCCAAGGAAATTTCATCCAAGCCATCTTCAGAGCACACCACTAACACGTGGCGACTGCCAAGCTTGCGCAGCACTTCAGCCATCAACGGCACTAACTCCGGCGAGTAAACCCCCAGCACCTGGTTAAGCGCACTTGCAGGGTTAGTCAACGGGCCAAGGATGTTAAACAGCGTGCGCACGCCCATCTCCCGGCGCGGCCCGATAGCGTAGCGCATAGCCGGGTGATGATTGGGGGCAAACATAAAGCCCACGCCAACCTGTTCGATACAGCGCGCTACCTGTTCAGGCTTAAGATCAAGGTAAATGCCGGCGATATCAAAAAGGTCTGCACTGCCCGACGAAGAAGAGACGCTGCGGTTACCATGCTTAGCGACATGAGCGCCCCCAGCAGCCGCCACAAAGCTAGCCGCCGTAGAAACATTAAACAGGTTCGCACCATCACCGCCGGTGCCGACAATATCCACTACGTTATCGGTGTGCAGTTCAACGCGCTTCATGAGTTCGCGCATCACCTGTGCCGCCGCGCTAATTTCCTCGGCGCTCTCGCCTTTCATGGCAAGCCCCACTAGCAGGCCACCAATTTGCGCATCGGAGGCTTCGCCGGTCATGATCTGGCGCATTAGCGCGTGCATCGCATTGAAAGAGAGGTCTTCGCGGCGCATCACCGCGTTAATTGCATCTCGCATTTGCATGAACAGAAAAGCCCCTAAAGCGTATAAATTTGGCAATCAGCCGCGTTTTAAAAAGTTAGCCAATAACGCATGGCCTTGGCGCGTGAGTATTGACTCAGGGTGAAACTGTACCCCTTCAACATCCAGGCTGCGATGACGAAAGCCCATTATCAGCCCTGGCGTAACGTCATCGTCTGCGGTCCAGGCAGTGATTTCAAAACACTCCGGTAAGCTTGTTTTGTCTACCACGAGTGAATGATAACGGGTCACTTCTAACGGGTTTTCAAGCCCGCTAAAAACACCCCGCCCACTATGTACAACGGCAGATGTTTTACCATGCATCACCTGGGGCGCTCGCACCACTTTACCACCGTAGACTTGTCCAATCGCCTGATGCCCAAGACAAACCCCCAAAATAGGCAGTTTACCCGCAAAGTGGTCAATCGCCGCCAACGATATGCCCGCCTCATTAGGGGTACACGGCCCCGGTGAAATGACTAGATGAGTAGGCGCTAAGGCGTCAATCTGTTCAAGGGTAAGCTCATCGTTGCGATAGGTCATGACCTCGGCACCCAGCTCACCCAGGTACTGGACGATATTGAATGTGAAGCTGTCGTAGTTATCAATCATCAATACACGTTGCACTACCTGCACTTGCGCCATCGCCGCAGCTACTCCATCACATTAATCAAACCCCTTGGTAGGGATGATACCCCAACCCAAGCACCACTTGCAGGGCCAAGGGTCGGCTAAAACATTCGCACTTCTAATACTCTGGTAATTTTCAGTGAGGAACAAACACTGAGTTTATCAGTAAATTATGAAGAGCTTTTCAAGGTAATCAAAAATCCTTAAAGCGACTGGTTAGCCCTTCCTGCTAGGTTTAAACAACTTGGCAGCATGACGAAACTGGCAACAGGCCATGACTGTCTTTATCATCTGCCGACTTTTTAATGCGTTAGGAGCGTGACATGGACAATCGAGCACCCTGGATAATAACGCTCGTATTGATGACGACTGTCAGCAGCCCTCACGCGCTGGGAGACACCTCGTTTAACGTCATCGCTTCGTTTTCAGTCATTAAAGATTTAGTGAAGCGTGTCGCAGGCGACAGCATCGGCATTACAACCATTGTGCCCACAGGTGAAGATGTTCACCGCTGGGAGCTTCAACCGCCAAATGCCCTGGCTGTCGAGGAAGCTGACATTGTTTTCTACAACGGGTATGGGCTAGAGCCATGGATACGGCATATTGAAGCCATGGCAGACGATTCACTAACGCTGACAGCACTTGCAGAAAGTGCCGACTATGAGCTGCTAGCGATTCCGGTAGGCCAATATAGAGACAGCGCTGATCCGCATATGTGGATGGACCCAAAAGGGGCAGCCGCTTATGTTGATGTGATAGAAGAAACGCTTATCGAACGCTATCCCGAGCAGGCTGAGGCGTTTGCCACGCGCGCCGCTGAAACTCGTGAAGCACTGGCGCTGTTAGATCATCAACTTAGGGAGCGCTTGGAAGGCATTCCGCAAACGAATCGCATGCTCACTACCAGCGAAGCCTCCATGGCTTACTTTGCCCGTGCCTACGGTTTTGAGTACGCCGCCATTTGGGGGATTGGCAGTGAGACAATTGGCAGTGCACAGGCGATGGAAGCAATGAGCATGCAGCTTTCACAAAAACGCCCGCCTGCACTGTTCTATGAAAGCACCTCTCCCTATATCCACATGGATGCACATGCCCGAGCAACGGAGCTTTCGCTGGCAGGGCCTTTATACGTAGATACCTTGAGTGATACTGACGGCCCCGCTTATAACTACCCTGCTATGTTGCGCCATAACGCTGAATTACTGCATGAATACCTAGGCGGCGCACGGGCAGAAAAGCAGCCCTAGAAAAAACAGCCCCATCACCGACTGTTTTACTCCGTCAGCGCCAGCAATGAGCTAATGATCACGTCAGGCTGGCTATGCTCAATCGGCTCGCCGTGGTTATAGCCGTAAGGTAACGCCACGGTAGTAAAGCCAGCAGCTTTGCCCGCGGCGATATCGTGGCGTGAATCGCCTACCATGACACTTGCCGAAGGTGGGATATCCAGCTGTTGGGCTACATGGAGTAGCGGCAACGGGCTGGGTTTTTTCTCGGCAAGCGTGTCACCGCCAACACAGTGCGCAAATAGCGCCAATAGCTCAAAATGGCTCAAAATTGGCGCAATAAAGCGCTCAGGCTTGTTGGTAATCAACACCAGCGGATAGCCCGCCTTGTGCAAATCGTGCAGTGCTGTTCGCACGCCTGGGTAGAGCCTGGTTAGCGCATTGGGGGCAGCACCGTAATGGCGCATAAAAGCGTCATAGGCGGTGGTTTGTAATACCTGCCCCGGCGCCTCTGATAACGCCCAGGTTAGTGCTCTTTCGACAAGTACCTGCGCACCATTACCCACCCAGTTACGCACATGCTCTTCACTGGGCACAGGCAGCCCAACATCGCTGAGCGCGCGCTGAACCGCTATCGCTAGATCCGGGACCGAATCAATTAAAGTGCCATCTAAATCAAATGCAATTAACCGTTTACCCTGCAAAATGGCATGCACGCTCTCTCTCCCTAGGCTAGGTAAAAATATTTTTCAAAAAATGGCCGTTAGTAAACGTAATCGCCGTTAATTCTTTTATCCTACCGACTTAGCACGTCGCCAACCACGCCCGAAAGCTCTATGCTGTGATCATCTTATCCGAGGAGAAAGTAATGACCATCCCCCGAATTGTGATCGTCGGCGGCGGCGCTGGCGGACTTGCTCTAGCAACACGCTTAGGACGCACGCTGGGCAAAAAAAAGCGCGCCGAGATTGTCCTGCTAGACCGCAATGCCACCCATGTATGGAAACCACTTTTACACGAACTCGCTACCGGAGTATTGAACTCCAGCATGGATGAAGTGGATTACCGTGGCCACTCTTCCACACACCATTACCGCTACCAGCGCGGCTCTTTAAATGGCCTTGACCGCGAACAAAAAGTCATTCACCTAGCACCCATCAAAGATGAAGACGGCGTTGAAATCCTTCCCTCTCGAAAACTAACCTACGATTATTTAGTAATAGCGCTCGGCAGTATTTCAAATGATTTTGGCACGACGGGCGTTGCGGAACACTGCCACTTTATTGATTCGCCTCAGCAGGCCAAAGCGTTTCAGCGCGATATGATCAATACCTTTTTGCGTTATACCGATCCAACGCTGCGCCAAAACGCTGAACTGACCATTGGCATTGTAGGCGGCGGCGCAACGGGCGTAGAGCTTTCTGCCGAGCTTCTAGATGCTTCGCGCTTGCTTAACGCCTACGGCGTAACCGCTGTTGACCACCAAACGATTAGCGTACACCTCATCGAAGCTGCCCCCCGCCTGCTGCCCGGTTTGTCAGAGCGTATTAGTGAAACAGTGCAGCAAGAGCTGGAAAATATGGGGGTCACCGTTCACGTCGGTACCGCTATTCAAGAAGCTCAGCAGTATCAATTGGTAACCGGCGATGGCGAGGTTATCGAAACGGATCTGAACGTGTGGGCAGCGGGCATCAAAGCACCGCCATTTTTGGCTGAATTAGACCTGACCACTAATAAGAAAAATCAGATTAACGTCCACCAAACGCTGCAGAGCGTCGATGACCCTTATATTTTTGCCATGGGCGACTGCGCCGACTGCCCTCAGGGCGAAGGCAGCTCCGTGCCACCCCGGGCACAGGCTGCTCATCAACAGGCAACGTTACTCGCCAAAAACCTGATGCACTGCCTGGATAGCAAACCACTGCAAAGCTTTACTTATCGTGACCATGGTTCGCTGGTGTCGCTCGCCCGCTACGATGCGGTAGGAAAGTTGATGCGCAGTTCCGCGTCTCGTGGGCTGTTTTTAGAGGGTTGGTTAGCGCGCCAAGCCTACGCTTCACTTTATCGAATGCACCAACTTTCTATTCATGGCGCACCCAAAACGGGGCTCGCATGGCTGGTTGATAAGTTAAACCGCTACTTAAAGCCCCGTATGAAATTGCACTAAGCTGTTTGCTTAGCCGTTATTCTTTGCCAACTCGGCGCGCATTTGCTGGATAACGCTATCGTAACCGTGCGGGTCGCTTGACTGGTGAGCGTTAAAAATAGCTGAACCAGCGACGAAGGTGTCGGCACCCGCAGCGGCGATATCAGCTATGTTATCTACCTTAACCCCACCGTCGATTTCTAAGCGGATCGGGCGACCTGAGGCATCGATACGTGCCCGCGCCTCACGCAATTTATCCAGCGTACCGGGAATGAATGACTGACCGCCAAAACCCGGGTTAACGCTCATCAACAGCACCATATCAACTTTGTCCATGACATAATCGAGATACGAAAGCGGTGTTGCCGGATTAAATACCAGTCCTGCTTTACAGCCACTATCGCGTATTAGCTGTAACGAGCGATCAACATGCTCAGAAGCTTCCGGGTGAAACGTAATGTAACTCGCCCCAGCCTCACTAAAATCGCCAATCATACGATCTACAGGCTTAACCATTAAGTGGACGTCTATGGGCGCCGTCACGCCGTGCTGGCGCAGAGCTTTGCAGACCATCGGCCCAATCGTCAGGTTCGGCACATAGTGATTATCCATGACATCGAAATGGACAATATCGGCTCCAGCGGCCAACACATTGTCGACCTCTTCACCAAGACGCGCGAAATTAGCGGAAAGAATCGAAGGGGCAATCAGGAAGTCCTGCTCAGCGCTCATAGTGCATTCCTAGGTTAACAGGGGAAAGGAAGGCCCCTATCTTACCAGAGCCACCTAAGAAGCCCCATCTCCCTGCCGTTAAAGCTCAGCCGACAATGAATGCATATCTTTAAATACATATTTCCAAATAGAATATAAAACATAATTGTAATTCCACAATCACAGGTTTAACCTTATCCTCATTGCGATTAAATCGCCCCCATATACAAGGAGCCTGTAATGACGCGATCTACTTTTTTCCGCACTGGCCTGCGCCGTAGCCTGATAGCCACCGCTGTTGGCGCGACTGTGGCTGTCACCGCTGTTTCAAACACGGCGATGGCGCAAGAGCGCGAGTTACTGAACTCTTCTTACGATATTGCCCGTGAACTGTTTTCGGCTATCAACCCGGAATTCCAAGCATGGTGGCAAGAAGAGCACGGTGAAGAGATTGCTATTAGTCAGTCTCACGGCGGCTCATCAGCACAAGCGCGCGCGATCATGCAAGGCTTGCGTGCGGATGTCGTTACCTTTAACCAGGTGACTGATGTTCAAGTACTTGCAGATGCAGGCCTAGTGGCCGAAGACTGGCAAGACGCATTCGACAATAACGCCTCCCCTTACTACTCCACTACGGCGTTTTTGGTGCGTAAAGACAACCCGAAAGGCATCGAAAGCTGGGATGATCTCGCGAAGGAAGGCGTACAAATCGTTTTTCCCAATCCTAAAACATCCGGCAACGGCCGCTATACCTATCTAGCGGCTTGGGGCTTTGCGGAAAATGAATTCGACGGTGATGAAGAAAAGATTCAAGACTTCATGCGCACCTTCCTGCGCAATGTTGCGGTGTTTGATACCGGCGGCCGAGGTGCCACCACGAGCTTTATCGAACGCTGCATTGGCGACGTATTGATCAGCTTTGAATCAGAAGTAAACAACATCCGTGGCGAATACGGCAGCGACGACTACGAGGTCATCGTGCCGCCGGTCAGCATTCTGGCAGAGTTCCCCGTTGCGGTGGTGGGTGAAAATGCTGAGCGCAATGGCAACAGCGACCTTGCCCAGAGTTATCTTGAGTATCTCTACCGTGAAGACACCCAGCGCTTGCTGGCAGGCTTTAACTATCGCGTTCACGACGAAACGGTTGTGGCCGAATTTGCCGATCAATTCCCCGATACCGAACTTCTTGAAGTTGAAGATGTGTTTGGTAGCTGGGAAGAAGCAATGGAAAACCACTTTGAAGGCGGCGCCCTACTTGATCAACTGCAACGTCGTTAACGGAACCCCATGAGCCAGCTAGCATTATGGCGGTCCGGCAGCGCACGCGTGCTGCCGGGCTTTGGCCTATCTATGGGGATCAGCGTTCTCTTCATTTCGCTGGTTCTCCTTCTCCCGATCACCGGGCTGTTTGGCCAGTTGGCAGGGCTTAGCCTTACCGAATACTGGGCCATTATTACCGAAGGCCGTGTGGTAGCCAGTTACATGGTCACCATAGGAGCGGCGGCTGTCGCGGCGCTGGTTAATGCAGTATTTGGCTTACTACTTGCCTGGGTACTGGTTCGCTATGAATTTCCCGGCAAGCGCCTGCTAGATGCCTTAATGGACCTGCCCTTTGCGCTTCCCACAGCGGTAGCCGGTATTACCCTCGCTACGCTGTATGCGAGTAACGGCTGGATGGGCAGCTTATTAGAGCCGCTAGGGTTCCAGGTAGCTTACACCTGGGTAGGCATTGCACTGGCCATGGCGTTTACCAGCATTCCGTTCGTGGTGCGCACCGTACAGCCGGTGCTAGAGGATTTACCCGCAGAAGTTGATGAAGCAGCGATGTCTCTTGGCGCAACCGATGGCGTGGCGTTCTGGCGTGTGATCATGCCGCATCTATGGCCAGCTCTCGTTACTGGCACCGGGCTAGCCTTTGTGCGCTCGTTAGGTGAATTCGGGGCGATTATTTTTATCGCGGGTAATATGCCGTACGAAACCGAAATCACTGCGCTGATGATTTTCGTCAAACTGCAGGAGTATGACTACGCGGGTGCCTCCGCAATTGCCTCCGTCGTGCTCTTTGTGTCACTGACCCTACTGCTGGCGATCAATATTTGGCAAGGCCGCTTTGTGCGCCGCTTGCATGGAGGAACAGGCTAATGCGCCGGATAGGTGATGCACCCGCTGTGCGGCGTTTACTCATTGGTGCCGCTCTGTTGCTGTCAGCGCTATTTTTGCTGCTACCTTTGGTGGCAATTTTTGCCCAGGCGTTTTCCCAAGGCGTGATGGTCTTTTGGGCCAACGTTAGCGATACGTTCACCCTGCACGCGATTGGCCTGACGCTCGTCATTGCGTTATTAACCATACCGATTTGCCTAGTATTCGGTGTCGCCTTGGCGTGGCTGGTTACCCGCTTCAGTTTCCCAGGCCGGCGTATTTTACAAACGCTGATCGATATTCCATTTGCCGTTTCCCCCGTTGTGGCTGGGCTTATCTATCTGTTGCTATATGGCCGTAATGGCTGGATTGGCAGTTGGCTAGACACCCACGATATTCAACTGATGTTCGCTTGGCCCGGCATTTTGATGGTAACTATTTTCGTGACCTGCCCGTTTGTGGCACGTGAACTTATTCCGCTCATGCAGGCCCAAGGTTCCCGAGAAGAAGAAGCCGCCGTGACCCTCGGCGCTGGCGGCTGGACCACCTTTCGGCGTGTCACGTTACCCAACATTCGCTGGGCACTGCTCTACGGGATCATCCTCACTAACGCGCGTGCCGTGGGGGAATTTGGTGCCGTTTCGGTGGTCGCCGGAGCTATTCGCGGCAAGACCAACACCTTACCGCTGCATCTAGAGCAGCTTTATCAGGATTACAACGCGGTGGGCGCGTTTTCTAGCGCCGCGCTGCTGGCCCTTATTGCCCTGTTAACCCTTGCGGCCAAGGCAGGCCTGGAATGGCGCGCAGCGCGCCAGGAGGCATTTTTATGAGTATTCGCCTACAGAACATCGCCAAGCACTTTGCCAACACTCAAGCGCTTGAGCCGATCAACCTGGACATTCATGAAGGCGAACTAGTCGGTCTGCTTGGCCCGTCTGGCTCAGGAAAAACCACACTGCTGCGTATTATTGCCGGCTTGGAGAGCGCTGATCGCTCTCCTCAACCCGGTAAAATACTGTTCGGCGACCGCGATGTAACCAACGTTCACGTTCGCGATCGCCGCATTGGATTTGTTTTCCAGCACTACGCTCTCTTCCGCCATATGAGCGTGTACGACAATGTAGCCTTTGGGCTAACCGTGATGCCCAAAAAGCGCCGCCCATCCAACGGCGAGATTCGCGCCCGCGTCTTTAGGCTGTTGGAAATGGTTCAGCTGCAGCATTTAGCTAACCGTTTGCCTGCCCAGCTCTCTGGCGGCCAGCAGCAACGTGTTTCTCTCGCCCGCGCCTTGGCCGTTGAGCCTGACGTATTGCTTTTGGATGAGCCATTTGGCGCGCTGGATGCCAAGGTGCGCCAGGATCTACGACGCTGGTTACGCCGCCTGCATGAAGAGCTTAACTTTACCAGCGTGTTTGTTACCCACGATCAAGAAGAAGCGCTGGAACTTTCTGACCGTGTGGTGGTGATGAGCAACGGACGTATCGAGCAAATTGATACGCCTGAAACGCTCTATCGTTCGCCCAAAAATCGTTTTGTATTTGAATTCCTTGGCGACGTTAACCACTTGGAAGGCAAGGTACACCAAGGTGTGCTCACCTGCGGTGACGCCCATCTCAATGTTGACTTGCCTGACGGTAACGAAGAGCTATTGCTACGTCCTCATGAAGTGCGCCTTGCCCAGCAGCCTAGTGCAGAGAGTCATCTGCCGGTGACAGTGACTGCCATTTCACCGGTAGGTGCTGAAGTGCGTGTTGAGCTGGAAGCCGACTGGCTGGCTAAGCCATGGCTTGCAACGGTGCGTCATGCTGATTTTGAGCAGCTTGAGATGCGCCGTGGACAGCGCCTCTTCGTCCATCCACGGCAATGGCACCGCTTCCCCGCAACAGAGTCAAAAGTGACGGAGCAAAGCCGCGCCGCTTAGGGCATGCCAACAACGGCACAAGCAGAGGGCAGTTTTAGTTCGCGACCGATTTAGAGCTGCCACCTCCTACCTTTCTTTCACTCGCGACAGATAAGCTATCAGCCTGTATCAACAGTTGATTAGCGCATTTGCCTAAACGTGAGGCTCACCCGCGGCTCACAATCTTTCTTGGTTTTAGGCAGGCTATGTAGCCAGTTTTGCTGCGTGGCACCTTTCATCACCAACAGACTACCGTGCTCTAGATTAAGCGATAGACTCTCCCCTGTTTGTTTATGTTTAAACGAAAATCTCCTTTCGCCACCTAGGCTCAACGCGCCAATCACACCATTCTCAACCAGGTCTTTTTCAGCATCACTGTGCCAACTCATACCTTCCGCGCCTGAACTATAGAAGTTACACAAGCACGAATTAAATACGTCACCGCAGTTACTCTCCACTACCTGGTTAATCTCTTGTAAAAAACCAGGCCACACTGACGCCATCTTGGTATATCCAGAGTAGGTATAACCTGAATCCGTGAGACCGGCCCCCGGAAGCACTTCTAAC
>NZ_JABUZD010000135.1:0-794 GCF_014897875.1 Halomonas sp. 3A7M | reverse complement strand
GGCTATGGAGTTTTGCACGCGATTAATTTTGAATAGGCACTTACTGGAGCCCTTGCGTACCTGCAAGCACCTCATTTTCATGGTCGTTAAGATCTTGATAGCCAGCGGCGATTCCAAACACGCGCTGACGGACCAAGGTGCCGAACTTGTGGCGAATTTTATCTGGTGCCAGAAGATAATGAAGTATCGATGCCAAGCGACGTGTAAGTCGACATTGCTTGTCGTCTTCCCGTAGCAAAAGTAACCCTGCATCGGAGGTGATGTGACCTCAACAAGCCAGCTTCAATTTGGTGCCGTGAGAGTAGCGAGAAGGTCAATTTTTCAGGCATTATTTTGGAAGTAACTTTTGATCTTGGTTTTGATGCAAGATCTTGAAAATTTAAAATTGCCAATCGTTTTCTTTTATACGCCATGAAAAATTTAAGTTAGGGTTTATCTGACAAGTTGTCTTCGTGATGAGTTCCTATCGCTTTCATAATGTGGACTGTCTGCCAACGAAATCTCTGAATAGGGTTGGCAGACAGTTTTGAAAAGCATAGTCAGAAACGTATCCAGAAACGTGTTTCCAGTTTAAACTTCATGCTGAAGTATCAGAAGATAGTAGCATCCTGATTGTTCTGGCCGATGAGCACCAAGTCAACATGCTCATCTGAAAGTGCAAACGCCTCCAGAATATCGTCACGATCCTCGTCACTCGCCAACTGGTTCAACCAATATTCCTTGCCTTCAGCATCACTGGGGCGACCCAGAGTATTGTTGTACAGCGCCTCAATAAAATCACTGTTATTGAGGTT
>NZ_JABUZD010000136.1:0-2180 GCF_014897875.1 Halomonas sp. 3A7M | reverse complement strand
GGGGAGTCGCTCATTCCCAGCCCTTGACGCATTAGGCTATCGACCCAACGCTGTTTAAGTAGGGCGTTATACAGCGGCGCCACCTTGGCAAGGGTTGGCAACATAAATTCGGTGCCACCGATCAGGTAATCGCGCAGTGGGCGCAAATAGCGGCCGTGGTAGACCTCTAAAAACTGTGAACGAAACTGCGGCACATTGACCTTAATCGGGCACTGGCCTGCACAGGATTTACACGCCAAACAGCCCGCCATGGCATCGTAAACTTGGTGAGAATAGTCGTGGTGTTGCTTACGGCTGAGCGTATTGGCGACGCGTAGCGGAAAGCTTTTAATAAAGCCCCAGCCGTTTTCGGTTTTCTTTTTGCGCGACTCCTCAACGACATCGATCCCTGCCTGGGACTGCAGACGCAGCCACTCACGCATCAAGCTGGCACGGCCTTTGGGCGAATGCACACGGTCACGGGTAGCCTTCCAGGAAGGGCACATGGGGTCATCAAGGTCATAGTTGTAGCAGGCACCATTGCCGTTGCAGTACACCGCCGCGTCATAGGCCTGCCACGCTCGTTCATCAATGGTGCGGTCCAACTGGCCGCGCAGGGTGACGCCATCAACCGTTAACAGTTCAGGATCGCTGTCTTTGGCGATTAGTTCATGGTGTTCAGCGGGAGACGCAATTTTGCCGGGGTTTAGCTGGTTATGCGGATCAAACGCGGCTTTAACGCGCTGCAGGCTGGGGTATAACTCACCAAAGAATTTGGGGCCGTACTCCGAGCGCACACCTTTGCCGTGCTCCCCCCATAACAACCCGCCGTACTTCTGGGTCAGGGCTGCCACTTGATCGGAAATCTCACGAATCAGTTTTTCCTGCTCGGGATCTTTCATATCCAGTGCCGGGCGCACGTGCAGCACGCCCGCATCGACATGGCCAAACATGCCGTAGGAGAGCTGCCGGGCATCCAGCGCGGCGCGGAACTCAGTAATAAAGTCAGCCAAGTGCTCCGGTGGTACGGCGGTATCTTCGACAAACGCAATTGGGCGCTTTTCGCCCTGCACATTGCCCAGCAAGCCCACCGAGCGTTTGCGCATGGCGTAAACTTTTTGAATCTGCGGACGACCTTCCGCCAGGGTATAGCCTAAACGCTCTACCGTGGGGTCTTGGCTCAAGTGTTCCGTGAACGCCCGCACCCGCTCAGACAAGCGCGCAGGGTCATCGTCATTAAACTCGATTAGGTTAATGCCACGAATCGGCGTGCTGCCGGTGGCGGGGAAAAACGCCGCCACGCTATCCCAAACAAAGTCCTCCATCGCCAGCTGCAGCACGGTGTCGTCGATGGTTTCAATCGAGGTGGGGCGCGCGCTTGCCGTCATCAATGCCTTGGCATCGCGCAGCGCGTCCATAAAGCTGGAGTAACGCACATTGACCAAGGTGGCGTGCTTGGGAATCGGCAGCACATTGAGTACCGCTTCATTCAAAAAGCCCAATGTGCCTTCCGAGCCACACAGCAGGCTGTTCAGGTTCAGTTGGCCTTTTGCTTCCCGCAGATGCGCCAGATCGTAGCCGGTTAAGCAGCGGTTGAGCGGCGGAAATTTCGCCTCAATCAGCTCACGCTGCTGGTCGATAATCTCAGCCGCGGTGGTATGCACGCGACCTAAAATACCTTCGTGCTGGCACTCAGCCTGCTCTTCGTCAGCGCTAAGCGGGCGGCTATGCAGGTGTTGACCTCCGAGCAGAACCGTATCCAGTTCCAGCACGTGGTCACGGGTTTTACCGTATTCGCAGCTGCCCTGGCCGCTGGCATCGGTGGAGATCATACCGCCGATGGTGGCGCGGTTAGAGGTGGACAGTTCCGGGGCGAAAAACAGCCCATGGGGCTTCAGCGCCGCGTTGAGTTGATCCTTCACCACGCCCGCCTGAACGCGTACCCGCCGTGCCTCTACGTCGATCTCGAGGATCTGGTTCATATGGCGGGAAACGTCCACCACGATGCCGTCGGTCAACGACTGGCCGTTGGTACCGGTGCCGCCACCCCGAGGCGTGAGCACGATATCGCGGTGGGGCAGCTCAGCAGCCAGCTTGGCAAGGCGCTCAAGGTCTTCCGCATGCTTAGGAAACACCGCCGCCTGGGGCAGGCGCTGGTAAATCGAGTTATCCGTTGCCAGCACCGTGCGGTTGGCATAGTC
>NZ_JABUZD010000134.1:0-10822 GCF_014897875.1 Halomonas sp. 3A7M | reverse complement strand
TAGCGGCGGCAACGGCTGCTCGTGCACTATTGACCCGAGCACGATCATCATCAAGTTCTTGTGCCGAAGCGGCTCCTTCCCGCGATAAGGTTTCCGAGCGAGCCAAGCGGCGTTGAGCCGCATCAAGTTCACTTTCACGCTGAGTCACGACGGCCTGAGCGGCAAGATGGTCGCTTTGCCGCAGAGCAACCTGTGCTTCCGCACTGAGTACGGCATTGAGTGCTTGTTGATACTGGGCTCTTGCCTCATCGCGTTGCGCCTCCAGTACCTGGATCTGCATGCGCGCCAGGGGTTGACCAACGGTGACAAATTCGCCTTCATCGACCAGGACTGCGTCAACGCGTCCAGGAAGCTTGGTAGCGATATCGATTTCAGTGGCCTCGATACGCCCATTACCGCTAGCAAAGCCTTCCCCCAGGCCTTCGTCGCGTAATTCAGTCCAGTAATAGTAGCCTCCAGCAGCAATAAGGATTACCCCAGCGGCAAGGATCAGTTTCTTAAGCGAAGAGTGCATATTGCTAGGCCCTAATGTCATTCAGCATGAGGTGGAGTAAGAGCGGAAGTGCTTGTCACAGCAGCTGATCCGCCGCCGAGAGCCGTGTATAAGGCCACTCGGGCTGACAGCAGTTGGCGGCGAACTGCTAGCCGCTGCTGCTCGGCGGAAAGCAAGTCGCGCTGTGCATCCAGGACTTCTAGGTAGGGCACCGCACCGTTTTCATAGCGCAGCATGGCTAAGCGAGCACGCTCGCGCTGTACTGCTAACATGTCATTGGCAGTTTCTACTTGTTCAGCCAGCCAGTGGTTAGCAGCCAGCGCATCGGCAACATCACGGAAGGCTTGCTGGATGACTTGCTCATATTCGACTATGGCTTGTTCGTGGCGTAACTCGGCCAGCGTCAGGTTGGCTTTTCGGCGTCCGCTATCAAAAATGGGCAGTGACAGGGTGGGGGAAAAATTCCATGCCTGGCTATCAGTTCCTAGCAGGCCGTTCAAGTCAGCACTCGCCGTGCCCAAACTACCTGTCAGCGCGATACGTGGGAAGAAAGCCGCCCGCGCAGCGCCAATATTAGCGTTAGCAGAACGCAGTAGGTGCTCGGCAGCGCGAATGTCGGGGCGGCGGGTCATTAGCTCCGATGGCAGCCCCGGCGCGAGAGGGGGCAGAACATCATCCGCTATTTTATCCCCGTCACTTGTTACCTTTTCGATAGGTGAACCAACTAATAGCGCCAAGGCGTTGGCTTGCTGAGCATGGGCTTGCTCCAACTGAGCACCTAGTGCCTTGGCCTGCTGCAGCAACATTTCAACTTGGGTGAGTTCCAGTGGTGAAGTTGCGCCTACTTCAACGCGCCGAGTAAATATCCGCAGTGACTCTTGCCGACTGTCGATGGTGCGGCGGGCTAGGTCCAAGCGCAAATCTAGTTCCTGAAGACGAAAATAGCTGTCGGCAACCTGAGCGATTAGGCTGATTTCGGTGGCACGCCGCGCTTCGTCGGTGGCTAGGTACTGCTCGAGGGCAGCCTCATTAAGGCTGCGTATTCTCCCCCAGAAATCTAGTTCCCAGCTGCTAAAGCCGACGCCCGCCTGGAACTGATTGCCAATCCGCGTACGTCCGCTAGGGCTCAGGTCAGAGGGTGTGCGTGAACGCTCACCAGCAGCTTGCACGCCAAGTGTGGGTAGCAACTCTGCATGTTGAATACCATAGGCTGCACGTGCTTGCTCAACGCGCAATAAAGCACTTCGCAAATCATAATTAGTGGTCAGTGCCTGTTCGATCAGCGCTTGTAGCCTGGTGTCGGTGAAGTAGCTGCGCCAAGCAATATCAGCACCAGCAGCCGTTGTTGGCATGCCCCCATCTGGGTAAACATCGGGCAATGTTGCTGCTGGCACCGAGTGAGGGGGGGCCAGCGAGGTGCAGCCAGACAGGCCCAGGACTAGCAGCATGATCGCTAAATATGCCACCTTGTCTTGTTGCTTAGGGGCGGACCGATATTTCATGCGAATGACCGCAGGTAAGGGAGCGAACGTATTGGGCATCTGATTGGCCATGGCAAATAGAAAGGAGACCTCTCCGTGTCAAATGAGTCGATACAGTGCGTGTGTCTCAGCCTGGAAGGCGTCAGTATGGCAATGTTTGTTCTAGCATTTGTTGATGTAGGGCAAGAGGGCTAATGACGCAGCCACCGCATTCAATATCGGCTGCTTTCTGGTGAGTTGCAAATGCGCTTCTCACTATTGCGGATTACACTGGCAATGGGTAGCGAAAAAAACTGGTGAAACCCACGGAACGAGTGTAGATTCGCCGCCCGATTCTGCGGTTGGAGTTTTCTCCGGCCATGTGTTAGCCCTGAAGGGGGCTTTTATTCTGTGAGGCAAGAAGCGATATGTCGCGGCAACTGCTAGCCATGGCGTTAGCGCCCTTATTAGGGCTATTTATTCTTGGGATTGGCAATGGCTTTCTCGCCACGCTGATCTCCGTGCGGCTAGACGCTGCGGGTGAGTCGGCAACGGTGATAGGTATTGTCTCCTCGGCTTACTTTATTGGCTTAGCACTTGGCGCGCTATTCAATGACCGGCTGCTGCTGCGCATAGGGCACATTCGTGCATACGGTAGCTTCGCCTCGTTGGTCGCTGTCACGGTGCTGTTGCAAGGGCTGTTTTTCGACCCTTGGGCATGGTTTGCGCTGCGTTTAATTGGCGGCTGGGCCACCGTGGGCGTTTACTTAGTGATTGAGAGTTGGTTGCTGACATCAGGCGAGCAAAAAGTACGTGGCCGCTTGCTAGCGATGTATATGATCTCGCTATATGCCGCGGGCGTGATTGGGCAGTTGCTATTAGGCGTCACCAGTGCCATGGGGGTGACAGCGCCCTTTATGGTGATTGGCCTATTGGCATCGTTATCGGTGTTGCCCATGGCCATGATTCCGCGGGTGTCACCCATTATGGAGCACGCTGAGCCGCTACCGCCGCACCGCTTGATTACGATGACGCCAACCGGGGTAATGGGAAGTTTAGGGTCTGGCATGGTGGTGGCTGCCGCCTACACCTTGCTGCCATTGTATTTGCAACGCATTGGTATGAGCGTCAACCAGGTGGGGCAAATGATGGCCGTCGTGATTCTTGGCGCCATGTTGCTTCAGTATCCGATTGGACGCTGGTCTGACCGTCACGACCGCCAACTCGTATTGATCGCCATCAGCACTTTCTGTGTGGTGATTTCCGCGGCCATGATATGGCTTCCGATGTCGACCCCTTTACTGGCGGCGCTGCTGTTTTTACTCGGTGGCGGTGTCTTTGCGCTTTACCCGGTGGCGGTTAGCCATGCCGCTGACCGTGCTCCGGCGGGAGCGCTGGTACGTATGAGCCAGGGCCTGCTATTGATCAACTCTATTGGGGCTACCATCAGCCCGCTAATGATTTCTCCAGTAATGACAGCGATGGGCGATGCTGGGTTGTTCTGGGCGTTTGGCTCGCTGAGCCTGTTTTTTGTTGTATTTTTCAGCTGGCGACGCAGTGTGCGGCCTGCGCCAGTTCCTGTGGCTCCCTTTACACCGACAACGCCGATGACCGCAGCAGGTGCCGAGCTAGTGGTTACTGAGGAACTGATGCAAGGCGCGCTCGAGCATGAGCACCTGGAAGACCTTTCTGATGTTGTGCCTGACGTGGATGCTGTCGAACCCATCGTTGGCCCACCCTCAGAAGATCAAACTCATATTGTTTATTACGATGATGTGGAAACTGAGGCGCGTCGATAACCCGTGCTGGGAGTGGGTGAAACGTAGCCAAAAACGCAGCTAGCGGACTGACGTTAATTCAGCAGGTGAGACCTTGGGCTAATGGTGTGATGAAAGTAGTGAAACTACTATTCGTGATAGTGTTTTTACTAATTGCTATTTATCACCGATTTTCTCTGAGGTTTCGCCATGAATTATTATGCCGCGCCGGTACGCGATTTACGTTTTGTACTCGAAGAGCTACTCGCGCACCGCTCGCTTGCACTGCCTGGCTTCGAAGAAGCCACGCCCGACTTGGTCGAGGCGGTGCTGGAAGAGGCAGCAAAGCTTGCAGGCGATGTGTGGGGGCCGCTAAATAGTGTCGGTGATCGACAAGGTGCTAAGCGCCACACCGATGGCAGTGTCACCACCTCAGAGGGTTTCGCAGCGGCCTATCAGGCGTATGTAGAAGGCGGCTGGAACGGCATTGGTGTTTCGGAAGCGTTAGGCGGACAAAACTTACCTGAGGTGGTCGCCAGCGCTGTTCAAGAAATGCTTCACGGTGCCAATATGGCCTTGGGTCTTTGCCCTATGTTGACGGCAGGCGCGATCGAAGCGCTGGCGCATCATGGTAGTGAAACGCTAAAAACGACCTATCTCCCCAAGCTCGTTGAAGGTACCTGGACAGGTACCATGAACCTGACGGAGCCTCAGGCAGGCTCCGACCTGTCTAAAGTACGTACCAAAGCCATCCCTGAAGGCGACCATTACCGCATTAGCGGCCAAAAAATCTATATCACCTGGGGCGAACACGACGCCGCCGAAAATATCATTCACCTTGTGCTGGCGCGAAAACCCGATGCGCCCGAAGGCAACAAAGGCATTTCGCTGTTCCTAGTGCCGAAGTTCCTGGTTAACGCAGACGGCTCGTTGGGCGAGCGCAACGACGTCACCTGTGCCTCTATCGAGCATAAGCTGGGCATTCATGGTTCGCCTACCTGCACCTTAAGCTTTGGCGAAAACGACGGCGCTATTGGGTATCTGGTGGGTGAAGAGGGACGTGGTCTTAACCACATGTTCACCATGATGAACGAAGCGCGCCACAAAGTGGGTATTCAAGGTATCGGGGTGGCTGAGCGTGCCTGCCAGCATGCGTTTGCTTACGCCTTGGATCGCACTCAGGGGAGAGCGCCTAAATCTCGTGGTGGTAACGAATGCTCGATCAGCGACCACTTAGATGTGCGCCGGATGCTGCTCTCAATGCGCGCCCGCACCGATGCCCTTCGTGCTCTGGCGCTTTACTGCGCTGGCCAGCTTGACCTTGCCCGACACAGTGAAAGCGACAGCGAGCGCCAAGCTGCTCAGGCGTGCGCCGATGTGCTGATCCCTATCGTCAAAAGCTTTTCGACCGACCAAGCCGTGGATATCGCCTCAATGGGTATTCAGGTACATGGCGGCATGGGTTATGTGGAAGAAACGGGTGCCGCCCAGCTGCTTCGGGATGCACGCATCGCGCCTATTTATGAAGGCACGAATGGCATCCAGGCCCTCGATTTGGCGGGGCGTAAGTTACAGCGTGATGGTGGAGCCGCGCTATCTGCGTTAATTGATGAAGTGCAAAAAACCGCTGAGACAATGCGCTCAGAGCCTAACCTTGCAGTTATGGGCAGTGCGCTGGCGGTCGGTGCCGATGATCTGCGTGCCGCCATGCAGCTTGTGCTTGAGCAAGGCAGTGACCCGCAAACTGGCCCAGATGCAGTGCAGGCTTATGCAACGCCGTTGCTCAACCTAGCTGGCCATGTGCTATGTGCTTGGCAAATGGGCAACGCCGCACTTCACGCGACCAGAGCGCTGCAAAAAGGCAGCGATGAGCCGTTTTATCGCGTCAAGTTGTCCAGCGCCAACTTTGTTATCACCCAGTGGCTGCCTGCTGGCCGCGCGCAACGCGCGGTTATCGAAGCGGGTATGCAGTGCCTGAGTGATTTCGAATTAACACCATAAACCACCGACAAGCTTAAGTGCTTTAACCACTTATTTCCGCCGGCCCATTGGGTCGGCGGCTTACGTTAAGACGCAATGAAACGGTCGTTTTAAAACGTATCGTTGTGCTTAACCGCGCCAGTGCGCCTGTGCGTATTGTTGCGCTGACTCTTTTTCCCGGTTCACAACAACATTAATGACTCAAACCAAGGAGTACTTCATGCAACTTAAGCACCGCCAGCACGGCGAAGAGCAGCCATATTGGCCCTTAGGGCCGTTTAAAGTGCGGCTCCCCTTTGTCCATTATCGCTGGGAAATGGCGGAGATGATTCAAGGACTCATCATGTTTGTGGTTAGTCTGGCGATGATTCCACTTTTAGAGCAGTACCTTGGTTTACCTTATGATGTTGCCTTGGCTTATGTGGTGGTGTGCGGCGTCGGCTTTATGCTCCCTGCGCTGTTAGGCGTGCCAATGGTGCCTGGTTGGATTACGCCTGCGGTGCCGGTGGTGTTAGCCTTCCTAGGAGATTTTGAGTCAGGCCCAGAGGCTATTCAGGCGCTGTTTGCACTTCAATTCTTGGTCTTTCTGATTTTCTTAATTTTAGGCGTCACTGGGCTGGGCCGTAAGCTGGTTCACTTGGTGCCTAACTCCCTCCAGGCAGGCATTATTATTGGTGCCGGTATTGCGGCTATTACTGGTGAAATACAGCAGGGCGGGCGCTTAGCTGAGACCCCGGTGTCACTGATCGCTGGTATGTTAATTGCCATATTTATGCTTTTTTCAGTGGCCTTTAAGCGCTGGGTAGAAGAACACGCGATCATGCGCAAAATTGCCAACTACGGCATGGTGCCAGGCATGATTATTGCGATCCTGGTGGCTTGGGCGATTGGTGAGTACCCGCGCCCTACTATTGAGTGGGGGATTACCCAGCCGAACTTCACCGAGATGTGGAACTACCTACCCTTTACGGTCGGCTTTCCTGGCGCTGATGTCTTTATGCTGGCCATACCCACCGCGGTGATCGCCTACGTCATCGCGTTCGGCGATATTGTCGTCGGGCGGACGTTGATGTCCCGTGTTGACCATATTCGTAGCGATGAAAAAATCGACTACAGCACGGATCGCATCCACCACGTCACCGCTATTCGTAACGGCATGCACGCTTTCTTTGCTCCCTATCCTGGTTTGGCGGGCCCGATCTGGACGGCCGTTACGGCCACCATGGCCGAGCGTTATAAAAATGGCCGCCATGCGATGGAATCGATTTATAGCGGCGGTGGCACTTTCTGGATTACCGGCTTTATTGCGCTGTTCACCCTGCCATTGGTCAGCATGTTTCAGCCGGTGTTGCCCATTGCGCTCTCGCTTACACTGCTGCTGACTGGCTATATTTGCTTAATGGTGGGTATTGAACAGACTAAAACCACTGCTGAGCGTGGCGTTGCAGGCACGATGGCCGTCGTTCTGGCGGTATATGGTGCAGGGTGGGGGTTAGCCGCCGGAGTCGTACTGTACGTGTTAGTGCAAAAAACAAATATGTTCGGGCGTGAGCCTTCGGCTACCCAAGACGCGGAAGAGCAAGATCAGCGCTAACGATAAAGATGACCAACACCAAAACGATCAACATAAAAGGTGATTTATGAACGCATCCATTTTTGAGCAGGGCATGCCGCCCACCGTTGCTAATCATGTACCGCTCTCTCCGTTGACGTTTATTGAGCGTTCGGCGGCGGTGTATCCCGATTACCCGGCGGTGGTGCATGGCACAACACGCCGCACCTGGGCAGAAACCTGGACCCGCTGTCGCCAATTGGCGTCGGCGCTTGAAAAACGCGGCCTTCAGCCCGGCCAAACGGTAGCGGCGATGTTGCCTAACATTCCGGCGATGTTTGAAGCCCATTTTGGGGTGCCTCTAGCTGGCTGCGTGCTCAATACCTTGAATATTCGCCTGGATGCCGAAGCAATCAGCTACATGCTGGCCCATGGTGAAGCGAAAGCCGTTCTTGTTGACCCTGAATTTGCACAGGTCATCAACGAAGCCGTTGCCTTATTAGACGATAAACCGCTGATTATTGACGTTTTCGATCTAGAGTTTTTAGGCGAAACTCAAGGCATCGGTGAGGTTGAGTACGAAGCATTGCTCGCTGAAGGTGATGCTGACTATGTCTACAAACTGCCTGAAAATGAGTGGCAAGCGATTTCACTGAACTACACCTCGGGCACCACGGGCAAGCCCAAAGGGGTGGTTTACCATCACCGTGGCGCCTACCTAAACGCGGTCAGCAATATCTTAGAGTGGGCCATGCCGCATCATCCGGTCTACCTCTGGACCCTGCCGATGTTCCACTGTAACGGCTGGTGTTTCCCCTGGACAATTGCCGCCAACGCCGGTGTTAGCGTGTGCCTGCGCAAAGTTGATCCAAAGCGGATCAACGACCTGATTGTGGATGAGAAGGTCACGCACTTCAGCGGTGCGCCGATTATACTGAACGGCCTTGTCAACCTGCCTGCTGATCAGAAGCGTGAATTTGATCATCCCGTTAAAGTGACCACTGCCGGTGCCGCGCCGCCTGCATCAGTGATTGCTGGTGTAGAGAAACTCGGTATTGAAGTGACCCATGTGTATGGGTTAACCGAGGTTTATGGCCCGGTGACGGTGTGCGCTTGGCGTGAATCGTGGAATGAGTTGCCGTTGGAAGCCCGTGCCAAAATCAAGGCGCGCCAAGGGGTGCGTTACCACATGCTTGAAGCGCTTTGCGTCGCCGATCCGTTGACCCTTGAGCCCGTCGCGAAAGATGGTGAAACCATCGGTGAAATTTTGATGCGCGGCAACAACGTAATGAAGGGCTATCTGAAGAATGCCGAAGCCACTGAGAAAGCCTTAGAAGGAGGGTGGTATCACACCGGCGATCTCGCAGTTTGGCACGCGGATGGCTACATCGAAATTAAAGACCGCTCTAAAGACATTATCATTTCTGGCGGTGAGAATATCTCCACTATCGAAGTAGAAGATGCCATTTATAGCCACCCAGCGGTAGAGGAAGCCGCCGTTGTGGCCAAGCCCGATGAAAAGTGGGGCGAGACTCCATGCGCGTTTGTTAAATTAAAAATCGGTTATGGTGAAATTACCGAAGCCGACATTATTGCTCATTGTCGAGAGCACTTAGCGAACTTCAAAGTACCGAAGACCATCATTTTTAGCGAACTGCCAAAAACGTCAACGGGCAAAATTCAAAAATTTGTTTTGCGCGAAGAAGCGAAACAGAAATGATTCAGGGGATACAGAACGATGAGTGAACAACCAATCGGTGTAGTGGGAGCAGGCACCATGGGGCAGGGGATCGCTCAGGTCGTCGCTGCCAGTGGTTTTACGGTTCGTCTCTTTGATGTTGCCGATGAGCAGCTTACCCGCGCCCAAGCCAATATTGATAAAGGCCTTGGCAAGCTGGTCGCAAAAGAAAAAATGAGTGAGCCAGCTAAGCAGGAAGCGCTGGCGCGGCTTTCCACGACCACTGATCTCGAAGCATTGAGTGACTGCGGTATTATTATTGAAGCCGCACCAGAACAACCCGCGCTGAAAGAAAAGCTGTTTCGTGATCTGAGTCATTTAAGCAGCGATGCTATTCTTGCCTCTAACACTTCGTCACTCTCGCTAACGCGGTTGGCCGCTGTGTGTGAGCGACCCGAGCGGGTAGTAGGCATGCACTTTTTCAACCCCGTGCCGGTGCTCAAGTTAGTGGAAGTGATTCGTGCCGAGCAGACCTCTGACACCACCGTTGAGCGCATAGAAGCGTTGGCAAAGGCGCTGGGTAAAACAGCGGTACCGATTGGTGATTCGCCAGGCTTTGCGGTTAATCGCTTGTTGGTGCCGATGATTAACGAAGCCGCTTTTATTGTTCAAGAAGGAACCGCAACGCCAGAGGCCATCGATGAAGCGATGAAGCTTGGCGCTGCCCATCCAATGGGGCCGTTGGCGCTGGCGGATTTGATTGGCCTTGATGTTTGTCTGGCGATCATGAACGTGTTGCAGGAAGGCTTTGGTGATCCTAAATATCGCCCCTGCCCGCTGCTAAAGCGCATGGTAGATGCGGGGTATCTGGGACGTAAGAGCGGTCGCGGATTTCATATATACGAGTGAGCACGCGTAAGCGCATCAGGTCAGTCAAGCGCGACAAAAGAAGTGATTGCCTACCAACCAAGCGTTCGCTAGGGTTGGTAGGTGTTCACTTTAAATGCGTAATAACAATTAAGGAGCCTGTATGAGCGATGCAGTGATTGAAAAAGTTGATAACGACGGTGTGGTACGCCTAACGATTAATCGCCCTAAGGCATTGAATGCACTGAATAGTGATGTGCTGAGTGCCTTAGAAGCTTATCTTGTGGAGCTTGAAACGCATCCACGTTTACGCGCTGTCATCATTACCGGTGCTGGTGAAAAGTCGTTTGTTGCCGGTGCTGATATCACCGAAATGCGCGATAAAACGCCAGAAGAAGCGCGTGCTTTTGCTACCCAGGCACTGCGTACTATTAAGCGCTTAGAAACGTTGCCCGTGCCGGTGGTCGCGCTAGTGAACGGGTTTTGCCTTGGCGGCGGCTGCGAATTGGCGTTGGCCTGCGACTGGGCGGTAGCTAGCGACAACGCTGTCTTTGGCCAGCCAGAAGTGTTGCTAGGTGTGATTCCTGGCTTTGGTGGCACCCAGCGTTTGCCGCGCCGTGTTGGCCCCGCGATGGCGATTGATCTAGTAACTACTGGCCGCAAAATCGATGCTCAGGAGGCGCTGCGCATTGGGCTAGTCAACCGAGTCATGCCCCAAGCTGAGCTTGAAAGCTATGTAGAAGAGCTCACCAAGCAACTTAAAGGCAACGGCCCGCTGTCAGTACGCGGCGCGAAGCAAGCCGTTCACGATGGGTTAGATCAAGACCTTGATAGCGCTTTGGCGCTGGAAACCAGCCTGTTTGCGCTCTGTTTTGCCGGCGAAGAGCAGAAAGAGGGCATGGGCGCTTTCGTTGAGAAGCGTAAACCCAACTTCTAAGCGTTCACTCATTCAATTTTACTTCTTTAGGGGGTGGCGCTTGCGCTACCCCCGTTTTGTTTGCCCGGCGAAGCCGGCAACCCCGGACACCTGAAAGA
>NZ_JABUZD010000131.1:0-791 GCF_014897875.1 Halomonas sp. 3A7M | reverse complement strand
CCGCATATTTCCAGTGGCTTGGCGGTGGTGCATAACGGCATCATCGAAAACTACGAAACCTTGCGTGAGCAGCTTCAGGGCCTGGGGTACGTGTTCACCTCAGACACTGATACCGAAACCATCGCCCACCTTATTCAAGCCTGCTTTAAGGGCCAGGTTGGCGAGCCAGCGGAAAATCTATTCTCTGCCGTGCAGTGCGCCGTGGCACATTTACAAGGTGCGTTTGCGCTGGCGGTGGTGAGTGAAGAAGAGCCGGATTGCTTGGTCGTGGCCCGTGAAGGCTCACCGTTAATGCTCGGCATTGCAGATAATGGCCACTACGCCGCTTCTGATGCCTCGGCGCTGCTGTCCGTTACCCAACAAATGATGTACCTGGAAAACGGTGATGTGGCGCGGTTAACCCGTGAATCGATCACCTTGGTAGATGCCCTGGGTCAGCCAGCCCAGCGGGAAGTGATGACCTCTAGTCTGTCTGCGAATGCGGTAGAGCTGGGTGAGTTTAATCACTACATGCAAAAAGAGATGTTCGAGCAGCCCCAGGCGTTAGGTAATACGTTAGAAATGCTCAGCGGTGCAGGTCAGCTGCAGCCAGGTATTTTTGGTGCTGAGGCGCACGCTGTTTTTGAGCAGGTGGATTCCGTGCTGATCCTGGCGTGTGGTACGTCTAGTTATGCGGGCATGACGGCTAAGTACTGGATTGAGCAAGTCGCTGGCATACCGTGCAACGTGGAAATTGCCAGTGAATACCGGTACCGCGTTAGCGTGGCGAACCCTAACCAGTTGGTGGTGGT
>NZ_JABUZD010000133.1:0-5079 GCF_014897875.1 Halomonas sp. 3A7M | reverse complement strand
CCCGTTTTGGTCAACATCGGCCACCGGTTGTGGCTACCCACTACTGAAAAAATGCATTAATAGTATGATAAACAGTTGACATATTTGGCGATATGATCGATACTATTAGGGTCGAAGCAAGCGTATCAGCACCCCCTCAACGCATAAGCGGTAGGAGTAGGCACATGAGTGAGCATATGGGTATTTCTGTAAAATCTATCGAGAAGTTAAAAGCCGCTCAGGATCTAGCTATTTTTATAGACGACTATGCGGATAACGGTCGTGTTTATTTCATTGTGGCCCTGATGTCCAGGGCGATGACCCGCGAAGAGTTCTTGGCGAGTGAGCAGCATGTAGTTGAAAAGGTGGACGGCACGCGCTGGGAGAGCGCCGACCGCGTTGCAGCTATGGAGACGGTGCAGGCATTGCGTCCCGAAATGAACACCACGGACTTTTTAGCTGGATACACTACCCAAGGCCCGTATGCTTACGAGTGATACGCATAGAGGCTATTTAAGCAGACACTTTATTGATAATTAATCTATTAAATTGCATTGCAATAATGATGCGAATTTGAGATACTAGCTGTGTCGGGAGGCCGACACTGGAACTACACGGCGGCAACCGTGCCAGTCACTTACTTGGTAGGAGTTAAGACCATGCCCCATTACGTATTAAGCGCTTGCGATAACATGATTAAGCGTTCTGACAAGACGGATTTTTTCAAACCTGCAGAAGTTGTCTCAAGCCATACAAGCCCCGAGACGGCGCGCAGTAGAAAGGACAAATTAAACAAGCAGTCCTCTTCGCTTAACGGTTTTACGATCATTGAAACCTCTCTCAAACTGACCAAGGGCGAAACCTACCCAGAAGAGTTGGCGTTGGCCCAAGAGCAGGAGCGCGAGTTAGAAGCGATTAACTTGCTTTGTGGATTGTGGGAGAACGGCCTGCAAGTCACCGATCAACGTAAGCAGCGCTATTCTAGCCATTTAGCAGCCCTAGAATTAACTTACGAAGACCTGGTGGGCAAGTACGGCGACAAAGCCCGTGCAGCGCTAGATAGACAAGTCGAAGAGCGTCAGGCTCAAGCCGGGCGGATGGCACGCATACACGCCGTAGGCGAAGAGCTGACACAGGCCGCACAGGAGCATACCTACAGCTTCCCCGCTGTGCGCGGAGTGCAGGCAGGCAAAGAGTTTTACATGGCCCAAATCCCCTACGGTGTGCTGGTGAAGCTGTTTGTATTCGATGAAGAAGAAAGCGTACCGCCAGAGCTACGGGCCCAGCGAAGCCTCAGCGAGAAGCGCGCCCGCGAAATTAGCCAATACGTGCTAGGTAATGAAACCAGCTATGTGCTTCCCGCCCTCACCGCGACCGTATCCAAGGAAATGCGCTTTGACGCCATGGCCGTAAGCGGCTCTAGCGACCGTTTGGGTATGCTTAATATTCCCATGACGGCCACGTTGTTGATTAACGATGGACAGCACCGCCGCCGAGGCATTGAACTGGCCCTTGCAGAGCGCGCCCGCCTCAGCCACGAAACGATAGCCGTCACCATCTTTTTTGATGAGGGGCTAGAGCGCTCGCAGCAGATTTTCAGCGACATAAACGCCAAGCAGGTGAAGCCCTCAAGCGCGATTAATGCGCTGTACAACAAGCGCGACCCGTTCAACGCCTGGATCGTGAGCTTGCTGGACGAAATGCCCCAGGTGAAAAGTCGTATTGATTTTGAAAATGCGACCGTGAGCGCGGGCAGCCACAAACTATGGTCACTGGTTGGCTTTAAAAAAGCGATAGCGACCCTGGTGGGTGTCAGCATGAAATCGCCCCCCTACCCCGAAGAGCTGGCCCGTTGCGGCGAGTTTGTAAAAGCCTTCTTTGACCAGTGTTCCCAGACCATCCCCGAATGGCGGGCCATGATGGAGTCGAGCATTTCCGCCAAGGCGGTGCGTCAAGATTATGTCATTGGCCATACCGTGTGGCTCGATGCGCTGGCGACCTTTACTAATCATGCGGTATTGAATAACGGCACGCCGATAGGCTTACGCCTGGACGAATTGAAGTGGTCGGGCTTTGACAAGCTGCAAGGCATCCATGCTTTGAAGAGCGCTGCTATGTGGCAGGGCCGGTGCGTATCGCTGGGCAAGATGCAGCGCACGGCGGACGGCATGAAGTTAACCAGCGTTGTCTTTTTCGAGCTGGCAGGTCTTGCCCTACCCCGCGACATTGGCGAAGCCGAAGAGCGCTTTCAAGCTAACGCTAACAGCCAGTAAGCCATCCGCCGTGGGCCACCTAAAGGCCCACGGCGCCGACACCCGATATAAGCGGCAGGTATTCAACATGAAAGCAGATTTACAAGGCGAAATGATCGGTATTAAAGGCGCGGCGGAATCGCTGGGAGTGAACATCAACGAGCTGGCCGAAGCGGTAACCGAACGAAAGCCCCTGCGCGGGGTGACGTTACCGGTGCCCCTTCGCGTGGGCACCATGAATAAACAGTTTTTGTTTTACGAACAGGAAATTCTCAGCGCCGCAAAGGTCATGCAGCAGCAAGCGCGTTATCCCATCGGCACGGTCGTTATTAGCCGTAAAGATGAGCTAGACGACGATGAGCATGGCGAAGAGCGTATAACGCCAGCAGGCAGTGAGTGGACGGTAACGGGCCATGAAGACGATGGCAGTTGCCACATAGTATGCGCGGCTACGGGGGGCTGGATCGTGCCGTGCCTTCACGTTATGGATAGTGATTTTTTCCCTAAATAATATCCGTATTGGCCCCATGGAAATGGGGCTATTTCTGATCTGAGGCTAGAGCTTATGAAAAGAGATAAGCGTATTACTGCGCAGCAGTTTGACGATAATGCGATACAGCTGCCGCGCCGGATGAAGGCCGAGAACATCAATATGGCCAGGCGTGTGTTGGTGGATGGTCTAACGATCCAGGAGGCCGCGAAAGAAAAGGGCGTTACTTATCAAAATGGCCAGGCGGTTGTGTCTAGGGTTCGCGCTTTCATGGTGCGCTCATTGCCCACTGGCCAGATGCAAGATGAGGTCTGGGAGCGAGTCGCATTCTTCGCTTCGCCAGTGTTAGCAAAAGAAATTAGGGCGGCTGCGAAAGCGCATAGCTTACCGGTTCAAAAACTGGGTAGAGACAGCACTGCCAATGTTGAGCAGTCTCGCCGCCCAGAGCGGCGTGAGAGAATGACTGTTGCCGAGTTTGAAGTCGTTAAAAAGAAGCTGCCCAGGCGGCTTCAGCCCTCCACTATCGACGTGGCCTACCGGGTTTTTGTGAAGGGCGAGTCGGTGGCAGAGACCGCTAAGGCGTGTGAGTTAACGAGCCCCCGTGTATCGGCCATCGTTGATCGAGTGTTGGCCGCAGCGGAAGGGGTTCCCTCCACCTGGAGGCGTGTAGACGTACTGCTACCGTCACGAATTGCCGAGCGCTTTAAAAAGCGTGTGGAAACGGAAAAAAGAGCTATCAAAACGAGTGAAATTAAGGGGATTTATCATGACGCGGAATAAATCAGAAGGTGTGTCACTGGCGGCCATCGTCGCTAAAGAAACAACGCACGGAAAATGGAGCGGCAGCGGCGGCGGCATCGGCTTTGGCACTGGCGGCATTGGGCTGTTTGTAGGTGGTATGAGTGGTACAAAGACCGATCAAAGCATTCGCGCAAAAGAGCTGAAAGGGCCAGATAAGCCGAGCTTTAACTGGTGGTATATCTACGCGCCGGCCTTTGCTCTTATTTTCGCTGCGATAGTTACGTCGGTTGGGTCGCAGGTTGTGACTTCGATCCCGATGAGTGGCTCAGTCTCAAATCCGGTGCTAGAAAATGTAGAGGGTTCATTCGCAGATATGGCCAAGTTCGTAGGGTACGTAATCGGCCCCTTGCTCATTGTGTGTTCTGCTATCTACGTGCTCTTTTTTTCAGGCGAACGCAGCAAAGAGGCAAATGCCAGGTTTGATCGAGAAGGCGCGTTATTTGAGATTAAAAAAACGGTTTATCTACGCTTGCGATATGTAGAAGCTGACCACGTTGTTTTCGATCCTGATACCGGAGAAGAAGTGCCCGCCGAACGGGATAAAATCAGCGCGCTCCTTGAGCGCTTAGCCACGAAAGAAGCGCAGCAAGGAGAGGTGGAATGAAGCCAATCAATGGGGTAAGGATGAACAATCAAAATGCGTGGGATCTTTTTGTGCAAGATATTGGGCTAGAGGAGGTGTTAAAGAAGGATAAGGCTATCAGGAGGGTCGCGGGAGCACTGACTTTCTTCGGCGTCGTGGTGGCTCTGTTTGATGTTTTCTATCTGGATAACTCGCAGGTGCCAGCGGCGTGGTGGGCCTTTAATGTATTCGCGGTGATAACTCTTTTGCTGTTGTCTTCTACTGGTCTAAGTGCCACAGGGACGGGCCAGCTACTGAAAGCTGATTACTTGTCTGACAGCCTAAAGGGAATCGTTTATGACCGCCTAGAAGATGATAGGACGATATCCATTGCTCAGCTCAAGCGTATTTTTCATAACGCCCCGCCTGATTCGGTTGTGCTATCTGCTGCTAATGGCATTAGTGTCCAGGAGGCCGATAGGGGCAATGCGATCAAAACGTTGCGAACTACGATTGACCGAAAGTGGCCTTCAAGCCTGGCAGAATCAATCGCTCTACATGAGGCATTGGATCTAATCGAGTATCGAACAATTGAGCATAGGAATGAAGTGGTCAAGCATGGGTTTAACGACTTCTTAGGCTGCTTCACTAACTGCCCGTATGAGGACGAGCAGGATAAACACGACTGGGCTGAGGGGTTTATTATGGCGAGTCATTCCGCATATGTCAGAAACCATAAAGACCACTTTGAAGGGTGCCCCTTTGATACCGCGGAAGCTGTTGTTGCCAAAGCCCTGAACCAGTAAAGCTTGTTTCCCTACCTGGGCGCATGGAAGCGCCCTCCTCTGCCCTCTAACCTGCGCATGACTTTCCCCGCCACAAAACCCAACTCAACCCCGGAAAATGGCGTAGGAGACGGCTGCCGCGCTTGCTGGACGACGCCCCAGGGCTAAGGTCAACCCCGTGTTTGTCATGAGGGTGATAAGGCGCGGCGG
>NZ_JABUZD010000014.1:0-12151 GCF_014897875.1 Halomonas sp. 3A7M | reverse complement strand
TCCTACATACATTATGCACGAAAACTTTCGGTTAGGCACTTAGCAGCAACATTATTACCTGCTGGATACTCCGCTATTTTAAATGCCACAACGCCTTTAACGGGTGCCATGATTGGCTTATTTATCTTTGGCGAGCGTTTATCGTTAAGAAAATGGATAGGTGTCACATTAGGTATTATCGGTATTACGGTCATTACTACGGTGGGTGATTCAAATATCGTCGGCAATATATACATCGGCGTGGCCGCTTGCATCATAGCCACTATTGGTTACGGCTTTGCGGGGTTTCTCACCCAAAAGTGGATAACCCAACAGGGCGGCCTAGATTCAACGCTGGTAGCGTTTGGCAGTCAAATAGGCGCGACCGCCTTTCTCAGCCCCTTTTTGATCTGGAATATTTCATATGGCCCTAGCATTAACTGGCTTCAAGGTGATGTATGGATCAGTCTGCTAGCCGTCGGCTTTTTATGCACCTCTCTCGCTTATATCCTCTATTTTAGATTGATCGCCGACATCGGGCCTTTACGGTCGCTCACCGTCACCTTCTTAGTACCACCCTTCGCTGTGCTATGGGGCTTTTTAGTGCTTGATGAAACGATTTCCAGCGGGTTCTTATCAGGGTCTGCCGTCATTTTATTGTCCGTCTGGTTAATCCTTGGTCCTGATTCCAAAAAAACAGCCTAACGCATTTGATCGATATCGCTGACGGCGCTTCTCACGACACGGCGTTGAAAGCGACGGCACAACCCACGCCACCAGAACATACCGCCAGCACACTACCCGCGTTATACTGACGTTTTAGCCATAGCGGAGGAAGACCATGCGTCGGCGCCATTTTTTACACCTCTCTGGTGCGCTGCTTACCAGCGTTTTGCTAGCGGCCTGCGCTAGCCCTCAGTACCTACAGCTAAGCCCAGAGCGCAGCGCCAGCGTGCCGCAGACAGGCTCTGGCCAACAAGTCACCGTGATAACTGCTGATGCCAGAGAAAGTGAAGTGATTGGAACACGCTCAGGTGGCAGTATGTCGACCGCGCAGATTACCGTGAGCAGTCATGAGCTCATTCCGCAGCTGCAAGCCGAAGCAGAACGCGCTGTGCGCGATATGGGGTTCACTCCTACTCGCGATGCTGCCCAAGGCCGCCCGAGCATTACTCTTGAACTCGCTGGCCTTAACTATGCCAAAGGTGAAAGCGGCCAACCGCTGATCGACGAAGCGCGTATTGAGGGAGTTTTCCGAGCGATTGCCCAGAACAAAGGCACGACGTATACCGGCACTTACACCTCGCGACGCACCCAAGGCTATGCCATCAAGCCCAGCGAAGATGCCAATGCACGCATGCTAAACGATTTGTTAAGTGATGGTTTAAATCGTGCGTTTAGTGACCCAGAGTTGGGCCGCTTACTCGCTCGCTAAACCGTTTTATCCTGATAGCTTATTCTGAGAACATCTGCCCGCTTTGCGGGCAGATTTATACGTGCGGGCCACGACGCTCCAGCACCCAAATGCTTTCGCTGCGGCCCCGTTCATCAGCCTCTCTATTCTCAACCAATTCAACGCGGAAGTTGGGCATAAACAAATGCTCAATTTCGCCGTTGGGCACACTGTAAGGTGGGCCTGCATTGTCTTCATCGTGGGTTAACCCCACTAATAACCCTTTAGCACCAGGCGGCACTAACTGAGCAAGGTGGAAGGCATAGCGCTCTCGAGTAGCCGGAGGCAGTGCAATTAATGAAGCGCGGTCATAAAATGCGCCCACTTCCGCCGCCTGCTTGATGTGCAAGTGGAAAAAGTCACCGCACCACACTTCAACGCTACCCTGGCGTGAGACATTAAAACCTGCCTGGGTATAGCGCGATACACTCGCATTGCGCTGGGCCAGAAACTGCTCGATTGCTTCAGGAGCCAACTCAATGCCCAGCACGGGGTGCCCTGCATCTGCTAGCCAACGCATATCCAGGCTTTTTCCGCATAACGGCACAAGTACTTTGGCCCCAGGCGTCACATTAAGCGTAGGCCAGTACTGGACAAGCGCCGGGTGTGTATCGGACAAATGAAAGCCAATACGTCCCTCTTGCCAACGTTGGCGCCAGGGGTTTTCCATTGCGGCCACCTCGTGCTCGAAATTTACACAAAACGTTTGTTTTTTACGTCGCTTTAAAACCAGCGGTCTCTCTTTTTACGACGACGCGGTAAATGGGGGACAATCAGCCCGACTAATAACCCAGCGCCGGCAACCCCACCGCCGTACATGAAATAGCGCATTAGCAGATCTTCTTCCTGGGTGTCTAGACGCGCCTGTAAGGCACGCACCTGCTGGCGAGACTGCTCTGCTTCACTATCAAGCTCGTGGTTACGCGCTTCTAACTCGACAATCCGCTTTTCACGAATATCAAGTGTTTCCGTCATAGAAGAAATGCGCTGCTCCCAAGTATCGTTAATGCCATCCAATTCTTGGGTAAGCTCATCGACTTGGGCTTGTAGTACGGGTAGCTGTTGACGGGCACTCGGGTCTTGCTGTAGCTCGCTACTGAGCACCCACACCGTATCGCCGCTACTACTACGTACGCGGGTATAATCACCGCTTGTTTCAAGCGCCTCGACCTGCTCACCTGCATTTAACGTTCCCACAATACGATAACCATCGGTGGGGCCACTACGCACATACGTGCTTAACTCATCGCTTACCCAAGCTTGGTTATCAGACTGGGCAAATGCAGGAGCTCCTCCGATACTCAACAACACGCCAACGGCAGTGGCGTAACAACTACTACGAAGTTTATTTACTTGCATGACGTCATGTCCTGATTGTAAAAACGCGCGAGGCAGACGAAGCCGTCGCGCGTATCGCTCAAAGCGGTGCGCTTGTCTAGGCGCTTACCCTTCTCCACGAGGCGGCAATGGAAAGGGACGAGGAAACTCTGCGACGCGGGCATCGCTTTTAACTGCTTTCAAAGGGCCTTCACGTTCTACTTCGTCAATACGCACAATGGCGTTAAGCGGCAGATAACTGCGCTTAACACCTTCAAAGGTACGCTGTAGCTTTTCCGCCCCTGGATCAACAACAACCCGCGACGCATCGTCAAAGACAAACTCCTCGACTTCAATAAAGCCCCAGAGTTCGCTTTGAAAGATTTCTCTGACGTATAAATCCCATATTTCACCCTGCTGGTGAACCACCACACGGTAGATCGGCTTGGCCGCCATCTTGGCCTATTCCTCTTGCCACTTGAACATAATGTTAAGGAGCCTAGCCTAACATACTCAGGGGTTTGCTCTTTAGTATGCCACCCTCAAAAGCGCTTATTTTTGGCTACTTTCACCTTCAGTGGCTGCTAATTAGCCGACGGAAGGCCCTATCGTGTATGGTGAAGTAAGTGGTATGGCAACTTTATTCACTCACCCACAGGAGTCACCGTCATGCAAAAGGATACCAATAAGGGCTATATCGCCCTACTAGGTTGGAGCCTCAATGCGATCGAAGCGGCTGAGAATTTTGACCGCCGCTACATCGTGGTTGCACCCGACTGGGCCGAGGAGTACTGCCAGAAACATGATATTCCCTACGTTCCATGGAATTTTGAGCGTCTCAATGATCGCTCCATCGAAATTGCTGAAACGCTGAAAGAAAAAGGCGTCGACGTCGCTATTCCGCTTTATGAGGAAACCGTTGAGTGGGCTGGCGCTATTAACTCTGTGCTACTCGACAATCCACGTATTTACGGGCAATCGCTGTTGCTTCGCGACAAAGCATTGATGAAGCGTCGCGCCCAGCTTGGCGGCATCCGTGTGGGTATTTTCGAAGAAGCCCACGATAAAGATGACGTAGTACGCTTTCTTAAACGCGTTAATCAGACGCTACTCAAGCTGGATGGCGACCCCAACGACCCTATCCACCTGAAGGCGTTCGATAAGGCTGGCTGTCTTGGCCACCGCGTTATTCGCACACCGGATGAAGTCGATACTATCCCCGACGAAGAGTTCCCTGTGCTGATGGAGTCTCACTTAGACGGCTGGGAATTCGCCGTAGAAGCGTGGATTCACGATGGCAAGATCGCTTTCCTGAATATTTCAGAGTACGTCACACTTGGCTACTCAGTATTTGTGCCTGCGTCTCCAGAGCTTGAAAAATACCGCGAGCAGATTACGGCACAAATCGAAAAGCTGATCAAAGCGTTTGATATTGAATTCGGTCTCATTCATCCCGAGTACTTTGTCACCAGCGACGGTGAAATGTACTTTGGCGAAGTCGCTTACCGCCCACCTGGCTTTAAAGTCTTCGAACTTCTCGAGCGGGTTTACGGATTTAACGCCTATCAGGCGTCTATGCTGGTATTCGATCCTAAAAGCACAAAAGAAGAAGTCGCTGCCTTCTTTCCCAAAGAGGTGGTGGACGCAGATGGGTTCGCGGGCTGCTTTGGCGTTTATCCCCGCCGCCGGGTTGTTAGCCGCCTAGAGATTCCTGAAGAAACAGAGGATCATCCCTATTTTGAATCCCACGAGCTGACATCACCGGTTGAAGAAACCGTCACTAAACGTACGGCGTTTGGTACCCACTGGGGCTTGGTCTACTTTAAAGGCGAAGACGCACACACACTGCGTGATCTGCTTAAACGCCAAGAAGACCTCGACTTCTATGTATAATCCCTGCCTCGGCTGGGATAAGGAGTCAATGTGACGATCAATCAAGAGGCATCTTCAACTGAAGATGGCAAGCTCAATGGATTGCTGAGCAAATTTGATGATGCGGTGCGCCTGCTTTCGCAGGCGCCTGCTTTTTCTAAACCGGCGAAACTGCCCCGCGTAATGGATACTGCGCGCCGAATCTTGATGCAGGAGGGTGGCTGCGCTGCCCTCGAAGCACGCGCGGCGGATTTTGAATCCGCCGGTGTGTTTGCAGGCTCAGACTGGGAAACCCCACAGTTCCTAGTACCTACTCTCACTACGTTCTCTCTGAAAAGCCCTGACGCCAATGTGGTCGTTATTGAGGCGCTGAGTGAGCTGCGACTTTTAGCAGTCGCCAAAGGTGATTACTTACATGCTCTGGTATCCCAAGAGCATGCACACCACTATTTAACCCAAGTAATGGCCATCAATCTGTGGCTGTTATTTAACGCACCTAGCGAAGCCGAACGGGAAACCCAGGGTCGATTAGCGACGATTCCCCGGCAACTGTTTCAACACCTAGCCGACCGAATTGGCTACGAACACGTTATTGATCAGCTAATTGATGAAATATGGCGCATTTTAAAACAGCGCCCTATACAGGTTGATCCCATAAAACAGATGATCACCCAAATTGCGCTGTGCCAAGTTAATCCAGCCATTGATTTGGGAGCAAGTGGTCAAGGGGCTGACAGGCTGGTTAGTTCACTTTTCGGGCCGACCCAAGCTTGTCGTGAAGACCCCGGCGTTGAGCTATACCGTGAACGACTGGAGCGTATGGATAACGCGGCTTTGCAAGCGGAATCCACAGGCTTCGCCCGTGCGATGCATGACACAGGGCTGGTGTCGCCCTATCACACGATACTGATGCGCTATTTACTCGAAGAGGGCGACCACCTTCTATCAGAGGCACTGGGTCTCTCGTCGACGGGGCGTGACTGCCTACTCTGCTATCGCGAGCTAGTGCATGCACTAATTCGCGGTGGTGTTTATCCCGCCACAGCCCAAGCGGTGTATGGCTTGGCACTGCTACTGGAGCGGGGCATTCTCTATCAACCCCCGGTTGCCCCAGCGATGTGGCGGCAGCTAAATCTAAAGCTTTCAGAGTGGTCAGAAGCACGCTTGAACCTTGCTTATGGTGAAGATGCATCACCCCGCGCACGTTTAATTGAAGGTGTGCTTTGCATGTTAGGACTGCCGCTGGGTGTAGGACAGGGCAACAACCCTACCTGCCAGTCAGCGAGAGCGCTTTCTATGTGGGCTTATAACGACCCTGACTATCTACTGCAAATGGTGGCTTGGGCTGCGCGTGATGATGAAATCATTATGCATTTCGAGGGTCAGCCAATCTCTTCAATGGAGAGCGCCTCAGGCGTTGCCTCCGAGCTTCCGATGGACCTCGACCCAGCCTCGTTGATCGTTGTCCCCCATCTTGACCGTATTTACGCTGAGATGGGCAGGCGCTGCATTGGCCGCGAAGGCGATCCCCACCGCTGGGTTAACCCAGAATTTCACGGATGGTGGTCAGGTCGGGGCTTTAGCATCAACGTTGATGTTGCCTCCGGCCAACTTAGCGGCGTAGATAGTTTTATTCGTCACTTCTACGCCAGCTATCACCCTTACTACAATGGCAACCAACCGCTAATTCATCCTCAGCCTGCTGGCATTGCCGTCACTGACAGTGCTGCCCGGTTTATTGGTTGGCATGCAATTACCATTTTGCGCGCCTCACTAGATCCCAACGATGTGATGAGGATCTATTTTTACAACCCCAATAACGACAGCGGCCAAGATTGGGGAGACGGCGTTAAAGTTAGCACCTCAGGTAACGGAGAACGCTTTGGCGAAGCCTCGCTCCCCTTCGCACAGTTCACGTCTCGATTATATATTTACCACTTTGATCCGTTGGAGCGTGGCGAGTTAGCCACAGTAACGGAAGAAGAACTTGAATCTGTAAAAGGCTATCTGCATCGCAGCTGGGGAGCTAGCCGCTTATCCCCCACCGAACTGCAGGCAGACAAAGGGCCACATACTCCGTAGCGAGACTCGCTAGCAGCGTTTAATAACCGCCATATTGACGACAATGACTCAACTAACACGATTAGACCAATTATTGGTCAGCCAAGGGCTGGCCAGTTCACGTACACGCGCGCAGCGATTAATTCGCAACGGTCGCGTGTTTCTTCAAGATGGCACGCCACTCGTAAAACCATCCGAAAAATGGCCGCTGGATACTCCACTTCATATTGATGAAGACCCTGAGGAACGTTACGTTTCCCGGGCAGGATTAAAATTAGAGGGCGTTCTTAACGCTCTAGACATGCGCCTGGAAGGGAGCATCGTGTTAGACGTTGGCCAATCAACGGGAGGTTTTACCGATTGCTCACTTCAATTTGGCGCCCGACATGTTATCGGTGTTGAAGTCGGGCATACCCAGCTAGCCGAGTGCTTACGTGATGACCCGAGAGTCACGTGTCTTGAAGGCTTAAATGCTCGTCACATGGCATCATCGACAGCCCTTCAACACGCCGTGGCTAAACACCCTATCGATATAGCCGTGATGGACGTTTCGTTCATCTCGCAAACCCTGATTTTGCCTGAGATCGCCGCCCTTCTTCCCACTGGGGGGCAACTACTCTCATTAGTAAAGCCACAGTTTGAGTTAGCACCAGGCGCACTGGATAAGCGTGGCATCGTGCGTAACGCTAGCCACTATGCAGAGGTAGAGAAAAAGATACGTGATGCCTGTACAGAGTGCGGCTTAGTCATTAGCCACTGGCAGGAAAGCCCGATTACCGGTGGTGACGGTAATCGGGAGTTTTTACTGTTCGCCACCAAACATGAAGAACAAAGCGTTTAAAAACCAGTACTTAAACACAACCCCCCCCCCTGATGCTAACCTAGTCATTAGCTTAGGTTATCAGGAGGTAGCCGGTTAGCTGACTGCACTTTAACTGACTCGCCTCGGTCGCGGTGCAGCCACACGTCCATCTGCTCGAAGGCCACCCTAACGCCCGCTTCACGGAACAGCTCGTCGATCCGGCAGTTAACTTCGTCAGCAGCAAACAAGCGGTCAAGCAAATCGTTAACGAAAATGCGCAGCTCAAAATTCAGGCTGTGCGGCCCGTAGTTCAGGCAGAAAACCTGAGGTTCTGGGTCTTCTAACACTCGTTCATTTTCGTCGGCAGCCTGGCGCAGCAATGTATGCACTAAAGGCAGATCAGACCCATGAGCAACACCGTAAGTCAGCACCACGCGGGTCACGTTATCCGAAAGTGACCAGTTAATGAGCTGGTCCGTCACAAACGTTTTGTTCGGAATGATAATTTCTTTTCGGTCAAAGTCGGTCACGGTAGTCGCCCGGATGCGAATCCGACTGACCGTGCCATGTAGATTACCCAGCGTGATGGTGTCACCAATGCGAATTGGGCGCTCAAACAGAATGATCAAACCAGAAATAAAGTTGGCAAATATTTCCTGAAGACCAAAGCCTAAGCCCACGCTCAGCGCCGCCACCAGCCACTGCAATTTATTCCAAGAAACGCCCAGCGTGGCCAATGCCATCACTACGCCAGTACCAACAATGGTATAAGAAAGCAGCGAGCTAATGGCATAAGCACTACCCTGCTTTAAGGACAAGCGTGAAAGCACCATTACTTCCAACAAGCCAGGCAAGTTACGCGCCATAATGAACGTGATGGCAATCACAAGTAGCGAGGTAAACACATCGGAAATCGATAGTGCGTCTCCGACCAAATCCCCCTCTTCCGCATCCCATATTGAAACTTGGTCTAAATAACTCAGTACCGCCAGCAGGTCTGACCACACCAGATACAGCAGGGCACTGAAGCCAATCAACAAAATCAACTTTGATAGGCGTAACGACTGAGAGTTAATTTTCTCCATATCCAAAGGTGGCTCTTCAACGACCTCCAGCCCACCTTCTGCGCCCTCTTGTACTTGAGCACGACGTCTAGCGAGCGCACGCCGGTAAGCTAGCCGCCGTGCTGCAACGGCTAAACTACGTACGACCGTGGCCTCAACGACGACCCACAAGCCCAACAGGTAAAGGGTGATTGCAAAGCGAGCAACTAGCCGCAACGCCGTATACTCATATCCCCACACCACAAGTCCAAGGAGTACTAGCGGCACTGAAGCCATCGCTAGACCTAACACCAACCGGAAGAGTCGCACTCCGAAAAATGGCACATGGGCCAGGATTAATAGTGCCAACCACCAGCTCATTGCCACCAGGCCCGCGGCAAACAGCCCTATCGCCACTGGGCGCAACGCCAGCGGTGTTTCCATTTGCCCAGAGAGCGCGGCAATAACAACCACGGGCGCTAACGCCAGTCCGAAACCACCCAGCAGCTTACGCAACCGCGCTGTATAAGCAGGTGCCCAGGTGAAATGGCGCTCAGCAACCCCATCATGAACGAGTAGCCGGCGGCCCCAAGCCACGACAGCCCAGCTAAGCGCCAGTTGTAGTAGCGCTGGCGAAACACTGCTTGCCAGTGCACCTTCAGCCTCACTTAGGCCTATGCCAATACCTGCCAACCCCAACGGCCCTGGCAACGCAAGCAGAGCGTTTAGCAGCACCGCCTTGGTGGTATGCAGCTGAGTATCACTTTTCAGTCGACCAATTTGTGAGTGAATGAGCGCAAGCCGTGCTTTAATTCGCCGACGCAGCCCAACCAGAACCACGCCAAGCAAAATAAACGGCGCGCCAATCAGCATTTTCCAAGAAAAACCTTTCCACTGAGAGGGCAAAACCGCCCGCCACTCGCCTTCTCGCCACTCCAGTTGAAGGTTGTGGGGAATTTGTCGTAACCAATTGAAATCTAGAGGACGGCTATTAGCTACCCAGAATAGCTGTTCATCAATGGTCGCCCGTAAATCGCGCGTCGTCTCTAATAGCTGTTGTTGATTAAGTTGAAGCTCAATAGCGGCACTCAGCAGGCTTCCGTAAGATTGCTCAAGCTGCTCTACCAATTCACGGCGCGACTGATAAAGGCGTGTTAGGGAGTCCACCAATCCAGGCGTGACGTCAACCCCTGCTTCCTGCAAGCGCTGGGTCGCTAAGCGATCGCTTTGGCGCAACTGATCACGCTGCCGAATCAAATCAAACTGTTTGAGACGCAAATCAGCAATTTCATCTTGTAAATCACGCCTTGGCGCGACTAACGGTAACGACTGGCGCTGTTCTCGAAGAATACGCGACAACAATTGGCTACCACGAATAGCATCAATTTGTTCGTTCAGGCTACGCTGAAGTTGCCGTACATGATCTAACTGACGCTGGGCTTCAATATTCTCACGTATAATGCCATTCGCTCTATCCGTTGTTCGCAACAGTTCAAGGCTCAGTGCTTGGTTCGCTTGCTGAGCATTGAGCACCACAGGGTGCCCTTCAGCGATCAGTGGATCATTCTTTGCGGCGTCAGCAATTGCCTGCTCAGATTGTAGCCGCCGCTGACGATCAATGACGCCTTGCAACAAATTAAGCTGCTGCTCCTGCTGGTCTATTTGCAGCTCAATGAGTTCCCGGCGCTCCTGGGCCAACTCTCGTAGCCGACTGTTGGCACTTAGTTCACGCTGGTTAAGGTTTACTTCCTGCTCTGCAAGGGCTCGCTCAATGCGCCACTGAATTAACTGTGCATCGTGGCGTGCCGATAGTTGCCGATCACCCAGCAAGGCTTCTCGCTCATCAGACTGACGGCGTAAACTTTCAGTGCGCTGTAACGCATCTGAAATTGCTTGCTGAGCGCGCTCAGGCAGTGCTTGCGCGGCCAATAGCTGAGAGTTAACTTCGGCTAACTGGCTTTGAAGCCGCTGAAGCTCCACGACGGCCTCTGCTTGCTGCGCTTCCAGCTGATTCAGTGGCATATCACTAAGGTTATCCACTGAGAACTGTCGGCTTTGTTCCTCCGCTTCGTTCAGCTCACGCTCTAGACGAAGCAATATTTCGGGCGCTTGGACAACCCGTTGCTCTAACGCCTCAATGCGCTCTTCAACTGCGTGCAGGCGCTCATAGCCTTGTAGCGCAGCCGTCAACGCTTCTTTGACCTGAGTTTGCTCGGTGGTTAGCTCGCTTTCTTGCGACTCAAGCTCGGCTAATCGCTCAGATAGCTGCTCCTCAGAGGGGACCTGATCAAGCAACGCAGCCTGCGCGTATACGGCACCAGCAGTCGTAAACAATAGATAAATAAAGCAGAGCTTGAGGAGTGCCTTCAGTGCATTTTTGACCACGTTAGATATGCCTCATCGACATGGATACTACTCCAATCAGGAAGATCGCCATTGTCAGGCGTTCTGGCTTCTTACGCAATCTAACGCGTTTGACGAACGGGAGGAGTTGACTTACGCGATGGGCGTGTATAGAAGAGTCTCTGATAACTGCCTTTTATTTATTTGCGAGCCATTTTGATGGTCATTCGAAAACTGCTGTTAACTAGTTTAATTGTTTTGCTAGGCACTGAAAGTGCCATTGCAGAGACCCGCGAGGAAATTGAGGCTCGTATACGCGCACTCAACAGCGAACTTTATCAGTTGCGTCAGCAGCTGCAACAGGTTGAAGATCCGGCAGGAAGCGAATCCACGCCCGCTCCGCAGTTGCTTCCAGAAGAGATGGCGCTTGAGGATCTCAGTGAACGCCGCCAATTTGAGCAGGAGTCGTCACGTAATCCGTTTGCGATTACGACTCACCGAACTAATTATCTTTTCCCTATTAGCTATAGCACCAACCAGAACAGCGAAAACTTTCGTAGCATTTCCGCAGACTCTCCACCTAACGACGTCGAAGTGAAATTTCAGTTTAGCGCTAAATTCAACCTCGCAGAGGATGTGTTTGGCGACATTGGCGATGTCTATTTTGCCTACACCCAGCGTAGCTGGTGGCAGGCCTATAATACCGATGCTTCTTCCCCCTTCCGGGAAACTAACTATGAACCTGAAATTTTTATTGATTTTGATAACGCCTGGAGCGCATTAGGCTGGGTAAATACGCGCAATCGTCTCTCCTTCATTCATCAGTCTAACGGCCGTTCAGACCCGCTTTCACGCAGTTGGAACAGAGTTTATCTGGAAAGCACGTTCCAACGTGGTGACTGGGCACTATCACTCGCCCCTCATTGGCGCGTACCTGAGTCCAGCGGCGACGATGACAACCCAGACATAGAACGCTATGTCGGTTATGGCGATATCCGCCTGGCAAAACGACTCAATGGTAACCACGAGGTCGCGGGGCAACTGCGTGGCAACCCAAGCGCGGGTAACTATGGCACTCAAATAGACTACAGCTGGCCTGCATTTAACAATGTGCGTGCCCATCTACAGTACTACTACGGCTACGGAGAGAGCATGATTGACTACAACAATCGCGTGCATCGTCTCAGCATCGGCTTTAGCTTAAATCCCCTGTTCAGTACGTCAGGGCTGAACCGATGTAAGCGTTCATTCCAGGACGTAGTTGACTTACTTCACGTTGCG
>NZ_JABUZD010000132.1:0-1830 GCF_014897875.1 Halomonas sp. 3A7M | reverse complement strand
ATCGGGTCGGAGGGGAGCTAGTCCCCGTCCGCCCACACCACCTGGCATACGGATCCGTACCACGGCGGTTGGTCAAGTGTTGGCAAACCGCTCCATATAAAAGCGCACACCACGGAAGCCTCGCTTGTGCCACCAGCGGTTATTCATCGCGAACCGCGTATGATGGAGTTGGGCCAGAAACCACCAGCGTTTGTGCTGACAGTATCCTTTCGCCTCATCCACAGGGAGCCCGAGTTCGATCATTTTCCTCACTCGGGTTCTCGGTTTAAACCACTGTTTCATCAGGCACATGCGTAGTCGGCTTCGTATCCAGCTGTCGATATCAGCAAATAAGCGGCGTGTCTCTGCCAACCGAAAGTAGCTTGTCCAGCCTCGAATATATCGATCGAGACGGGCAAGCTTCACCTCAATGGCTTCGCGATCATGCCCGCGGGTCAGTTGCCTGATCCGTTTCTTGAAGCGTTTGATCGTCTCATTACTGCAGCGGATGCGCGGATTAGCCTTTCCAACAAAGCTGTACCCGAGAAAATTGCTGCGTGAGACAGAGACGACGCGGCTCTTCTCCCGATTTACCGGGAGTTTGAGTCGTGTTTCGAGAAAGGCGGTCACGTTGTCCTTGACTCGGTGGCCCGCTCGACGGCTTTGGACGTAGATCTGGCAGTCATCGGCATATCGGCAGAACCGGTGGCCTCTGGCATCCAGTTTCTTGTCCAGATCGTCAAGTAGGATATTACTAAGCAACGGACTCAAGGGCGATCCTTGCGGTGTGCCTTTCTCTCGCTGACTAACGAAACCCCCCATCATCATTCCGGCCTGAAGGTAGCGACGGATCACACCAAGCAAACGCTTGTCGTGAATACGTTTTGCTAGCCTGGCCATCAAAAGATCGTGGTTGACCTGGTCAAAGAATTTCTCCAAATCAATATCGACCACTATCGTGTAACCCTGTTTGGCGTAGTCATGAGCCTGCTCAATTGCTTGCCAGGCATTACGGCCTGGTCTGAAGCCAAAGCTTGAGTCAGAGAAATCCTTCTCGTAGTGAGGGCTGAGCACTTGATGGATGGCTTGCTGGATTAAGCGGTCTAACACGTTAGGGATGCCCAGCATACGGTGCTTGCCATTGCCCTTCGGAATGTAGACCGTTCTCACCGAACCTGGCTGATAAGCGCCTGATTGAAGGGTTTCCTTGACCCCCGGCCACGCCTCCTTCAAATAGGATTCGGTGTCCTCAATGGTGCGTGCATCGGGGCCAGCGGCCCCTTTATTGCGCTGCACCCGGTTCCATGCCGCCGCCATATTGGCACTTTCAAGCACATCGTCCATGGAGACCGGGTAGCAGGGTTCGCAAGGGTTCCGGCCCGTAACCGGTCTGCCGCTGCTACTAAACTGCGGTCGGTTGTCATCGCGTTGGTCAGAGATCACGGAGAAACCCTTTCACTTGCCTTTGGCCCTTCGGTGGAATGTGGCCACCTACTATGGCCGCTGCTGACTTCCCTCACAGCCTTGCCGCCCCTCCCGCTGTGCGGTTGGCTTGGCTCTAGCGGTTGCAAGGGACCTCCCGGGGTAAGACGCACATCTTTCTCGCCAGGTAGCCGCCTCATATACGTACTGCGCTGCCGTGTTGGGATGAGCTTCGTGTTGTTCAGCACACTTACTCCACGCAGCCCGCCTCGTATGAGATTCGTGTTCCTCGGCTCAGCGATTTGCCGCAGGCTTCCTTCAGATTCCACCTTGCGATGGACACCCTTGCCATATTGGCTAACAGCTACTCCCAACGTCACTGCTCGGGACTTTCACCCTATAGATGTGCGCCATGCCCGGCGCACTGAC
>NZ_JABUZD010000130.1:0-3336 GCF_014897875.1 Halomonas sp. 3A7M | reverse complement strand
CAGGTGGTGTGGGCGGACGGGGACTAGCTCCCCTCCGACCCGATCCAATCCCAGTTGATTGACATAGCGGCACTACGCGGTTCGCCAAGCCAGTACTGGCTGTAGAAACCAATTTGCTCGTAGTAGTCCTGGTCAAACACGTTGTTGATGTTCAACTGCGCGCTTAATTGATCGTTGAAACGGTAGCGTGCCATCAGGTCAGCAACGGCGTAAGCGTCTTGCCCAACCTTAACCTGTCCATTGGGGCTAGATGTGTTCCGCCAAATATCGCTTTGCCAACGAGCCCCGCCGCCCAGTGTTAAGCCACTCCATGCACCCGGTAGTTGGTAAGTGGTAAACAGTTTGACCTGTTGGCGCGGATGGGTCGTATTGGTCCGCTCGCCGTCGGAATTTTCTGCATTGGCTAGCGCGTAGCTGGCGCTCACATTCCAGCCAGAGGCCACTTCACCAATCAATTCGACTTCAACGCCATTGACCTGATTACCATCAACACTGCGATGGGCGGACGTACCCGGCTGGCCGATCACATCAACGCCAGGAATGGCTTCGGCCACACCGTTTTGCTCTGTTCTAAACAGTGCAATACTGCTATCCAAGTGGCCGTTCAGAAGGGTTGCCTTAGCCCCCAGTTCATAGCTGCGACCCTGAATAGGGTCCAGCAGAGAGCCATTCTCACGGCGGGCATTCTGAGACTGAAAAATCTCGGTATAACTCGCGTAAACAGAGGTATAGTCATTAATATCGTAGATAATGCCTGCATAAGGCGTTATTTCATTGCTGTATCGGTATTGCCGCTCAGACCCATAGTAAGTCTGATCTAATTCCCAGTCGCTCAGGCGTGCACCAAGAATAAGATTAAGCGGATCACTCAACGAAAAGCGCGACACCATAAAGCCGCCGCTTTGCGTTACCTGCATATTATCTGAGCTGTTGAATTGCCCCCACTGAGGCTTGGCCACCACACTGTCTCGCCAATTAAGGTAACTACCCGCGGAAGGCGGCGTGCCAACCGGGGTGGCCAGTTTTATCTCAAAGTCATCTTCGTTATGCATCCAGCCAAAGCCCAGCTCGTGTTGGCGGCCAAATAAGCTGAAATCACCTTCGGCCGTTACGTTAACGGTTTGTTGAGTGCGGTTGCCGCGGTAATTTAAGAAGGAGCTGGACATACCAAGGCCTGTCTCCCTGTCTGGGAAACCGCCGCGATAAAGGTACTCTAGGCCATAGTTACCATCGTTATGGCTGACCGCGGCGCGTAACGTCCAGCCGTTATCCAGTTGGTGGCTAAGATCAGCGAACACGCGAGTGGTCTCGTTGTAAAACGTTGACCAGTCGGTGTTGTTAGATGCGCTGCGGTCAAAGTCCGTGCGGCTGCCGTCAGCATAAAAAGCCGGGACACTGGCCCCCGCGCCGAGCGTCTCGTTGTGCTGATATTCAACCCCTACGGTTAATTGAGTAGCGGGGGTAAGCTCGCTACTGATAACACCGTAAAGCGTCTCATGGTCATCTTCGAGATGAGAGATAAAGCTATCGTTCTGGCCTTTGGCTACGACAAAGCGGGCCCCTGTCGTGCCATTGCTGCTTAATGGGACAGACACATCCGCCGTGATGCGGCGCCGGTCCCAACGGCCGAGGCCTGCGGAAACAGAGGCAGCCGCTTCGGACAACGGGCGTTTGCGAATAAAGTTAACGCTTGCCGATGGTTCGCCAGCGCCGGTCAATAAACCGGTTGCTCCGCGCACTACTTCAACACGATCATAAATCGCCGCATCCCAGTCGGTATCGCCAAAATTCCAGAAACCGCTGAGCGGAATGCTGAGTCCGTCAAACTGTACGCTACGTATCGAGAAACCACGTGCGGCATAGCTAATCCGGTTACTGTCAGCTCGGCTTGGCGAAACACCGGGTACTTGGGCTAACACATCACCGCCTGTCTGTGCCGCACGGTCGTCGATGTGCTGGCGAGTAATAACACTTGTTGATTGGGGCGTCTCGCGTGGTGTTAATGACAGCCCGACCGCACTGCGGCTAGCGGGAACTGTGTAGCGCTGAGTGCCTTCACTGCTGGTGCTGAGGCGCTCACCGGTCACTAGCAAATTGTCCAATGTTTCGTCAGGAGCTTCAGCAAAGGCAAGCAAAGGGTAGGCAAGAATAAGTGCAGTGCATGTTGATCGATATAACAATGGCATGGAGCGGTTTTCCAAAGTGGATGTTGCTAGTAGTTAATATTTCATAATGAGAATTATTCCACTTATGATGGGCGGGCGGTTATGCCCGCCGCGCAATTGATTATGCGCAAACGTCAGCCGTATCGTTTTAGGAGCGTTTCAGGGAACTTTCCGTCAAAGCACCCGGCGAGATACCGTAGTTTTTCTTGAATGCAGTAATAAAGTTGCTGGCATGACGGTAGCCACTTAAATGTGCCGCTTGTTGAACGCTGTGGCCGCTCAGCAGCAGCTCGCGGGCTAACGCAAGCCGACGCTTGCGCAAATAGTCGATGGGCGCTAGGCCGTAAGCCAGCTTGAAATGCCGCATTAGCGTACTTGGGCTCATGGCCGCGCGTTCCGCTAAGCGTTGCAGCGTGTGGTCAAACGACGGCTCTTCATCCAGCCAGCGGCGTATCAGCGCCAAGCGCTGTCGGTACAGTGCGCCACTGTCAGCCGTATATGGCGAACGGCCGTCCAGCCCCTGGGCGATGATTTGCAGTGCTAATCCTTGAAAGCGCATGCGCTGTGACTCTGCGCTACTGGAAGTACCGCATGCTTCATCGATGGTTAGCTGTAACCCAGGGCTGAGTTGCCAGACATGGGGGGACGCTGATGAGGTGTGAGCACCATACCAAGCGTGCATCGCTGATGCGTCGAGCGATAGGCATAGCGTGCGAAGCCGTTGATTAGCAGGATGAAAAGCGCTTAGCGTTAAACCTGTGTCCAGCCTTAGCCAGCAAGCTTCCCCTGCCGTTATCCAACGCTTTTGGCCATCAATATCGAAATGTGCGCAGCCCTCTAACATCACCACAATCAGCAGGTCGGTATTGTCCTTAGAGAACGATTGATAAGGTCGCAGCACATCCAAATCGGAAATAAAAAGCTCCACACCCGCCGCTAGGCTAACTTCTTCTACGCGCCCTTGGGCGATCGATGTTTTCGGCGTGCAGGCAGCGTTGGAAGTAATGGGAAAGCAGTAATCGATACTGTATCGGCGTCCGTAGCCTAAAAAATGATCAACGGTATAGCGGGTGCTGATGGTCACGTGGTGTGTCTCAACCTGGTGTAGAAATAGAGGCCCAAAAAAAGGCTCTTCGACGCCAAGTGTGGAATTCGCCCCCTGAGCTGGGCC
>NZ_JABUZD010000128.1:0-1285 GCF_014897875.1 Halomonas sp. 3A7M | reverse complement strand
CTGAGTGCGGTACTGGCTGAGGTACTATGAGAAATCCAGGCTAGCGCTCTACGAGCTTTACAAGGTAAACATAGAGAAACATACCGGCTTAATAAAGATATAGGGAGCATTTCCAGCTAGTAAATATCCGTCGCTCGCGGAGGAACCATGCGAGCGACGAATGAACATATTAAGCGCGCTCTTCTACGATCCAGCTAACCACTTCTTCATTGCCAAATTTAGCTTTCCACTCTTTAATGACGTTATGGTTGCCACCACGTGTTTCAACGACTTCCCCTGTATGCGGGTTCTTATATACCTTTAAAGGGCGCTTCTTGCGACCATCGGTACTACTAACCTTGGTGCCTTTAACTGATGAGGAGAGATATGACGGGTCAAGCATTTCGCATACGTCGCGTGCTAACTTGCCATGCTCGGTCATGAGCGTCTGTAATTTTTCCTTGAATTCCAGCTCTTTCTTCAGTTCGCTATTACTTTCAAGCGCTTGCAGCTCTTCCTGTAACTGCTTTAACATCTGCTCTTTCTTGATGTAGTCGCTCAATACTGATGCCATGTTTTCATCTCCATAATTTTCTAATTTCTTTGCCATATACTGATAGCACAGTAAAACATGTTAAGAGCGCTACTTCAGCATGACAGGCGTGCTCATGAACAGGCGCGGCCATTAAACGATTATATACCGCGTGATTTCGCAATGTGGGCGTTCTCAATAAATTTTAAGTAATGTTTACATTTAGTAACGGTCCGCTATGCATTGACGATGCCTAACAGTATCATAACGCCAGGAATCCAACCCGTAAAAACCGCGCAAAAGAGTGTGTAAATCGCGACTGAACGCTGTATTTTTTTCGCTAACGCTAGCAGACAAAAAAAACTGAACCACAAAGCAGACCATGCAAACCAGTTGAGTGTATTCCACAGCTCGAAGTTGAGTCCCATATCGGCGATGGAGCTCGCTCCAACAAATGCTCGGTGCTGCTGTAATACTAACAAAGAAACAGAACCACCCAAGTCCTATTCCATCCGCCTTTAAAAACTGGTTAGCCCCAACCCAAAGATAAGTAAAAGAAAATAGCAAGGTAAATGCCCCAGCACTAATAGCAGCAGAATTATCCGGCTCTCGGAAAATCAAATAGACAGCAATAATAAAGCTCAACACACCAACCATTATGTTGATGACAGATACCTCTTTGTCACCAACTTTGCCTAAGTGCTTATTCAAAATTAATCGCGTGATCAGCTTCATAGCTACCCAATAGCCGGTGTACCTCTTCACAGAGGTGAT
>NZ_JABUZD010000127.1:0-1091 GCF_014897875.1 Halomonas sp. 3A7M | reverse complement strand
CTTTCTTACCACGTGGCGCTGGTGAAAGGCACCGATGTGGATAAGCCGCGTAACTTAGCGAAAAGCGTCACGGTGGAGTGAAGGGTGGGGCCCTTCGGGCTTGTGAGAGGCGGAGGCCAGAAGTGACGAGAATGGCCGGGGTTGCTATGCTATTGAGCGTGTGAAACAGAAAGGAAATTAAAGGGGCAAGCTTTGAGTCACTGTGATGGATAGGGTGTACTCCTTTCCAAAGGAGGCAAAGCACTACCATTGTTTTGTCAGCGATATTGATATCAAGCAGCATGTTGATTATCGCTCGGCAAAGTCAGGTGATGCTGACTCTGCCCTGAGTCTTATTAGTGATTTGGCTCTTGATTTCCTGGTTTCTCTCAAGGGAGAGTTTCCAAGTGGATCGATATTTGTATCACCTTATGCTAAAGAAGCAGCTGGCGATAACGCCCTTCCTTTGATGTTGTCGTTACTGTGTGCGGAACTTCTGGATGGTAGCAGTGAAACAGATATTGTCCAGATGCAAAGGGTCTTCCACACAGGGGCTGACCCGATGGAAAGGTTGATTTCCAGGCCATCATTTGAAGGGGCTGTTCAGCACGGAGGCCATTACGTGCTTGTGGATGATGTGACCAGTATGGGCAGCACATTGGCCGAGCTTGCTAACTACTTGCTGCTGAATGGCGGAAAAGTTGTTGGCACTCTTTTACTAGTGAATGCAGGTCGTTCAAAAGACTTTCGAGCCTTACAAAAGCATTTTCGATTATTGGAGGCACGTTTTGGTGATGAAATCAAAGACATCTTCGGAATACACATCTCAGCCCTCACCGCCAACGAAGCAAGTTATCTCGTCGGCTTTAGAACCGCTGACGAGATCCGAAATCGATGCGCTAAGGCAGAAAAAGAAACATCTAAGCGCTTACTATCAAAAGGTCATACGGGATCAGCTGGCCAATAGATGAGATCGGGCTTTCGCTTTGGAAGCGTCTGGCCATTAAGGGATGGCCTCTACCTCAAACGCCACGATCTGCCGCTGCTCGTTGGCGAACTCCACCCCGCCGTTCTACCGTTTTCGCATGCCTTTAGCGGGAATCCAGTGTGGT
>NZ_JABUZD010000126.1:0-18558 GCF_014897875.1 Halomonas sp. 3A7M | reverse complement strand
CACAATAGCCGATGAGGAAGTCCCATTGGTTCAGCGTATATTCCCGGAACAAAGTAACGCATGAAGAAGTTTTTGAAAAATTTTGGTTTTTAAACAAAAAAGAAATTTTAAATAAAGTTTTAGTTTCTGGCAAGGCCTTTGTTAAGACCCACCATAATACTTTCTTATGCTTTTCTAAAAAAAGTGATACCGTGTTCCACTATGATTTTCAGAAAATAGAAAAAAGTTCTGATTTGTTTTTTATATTATATGACATGATGGCTGGTAAATTGTGCATAAATAATGTTGATGGTTGGCTTGAAATAAAGAAAAAAGGCAAAGTAAGGTTTGTAACTGTTCCCGATCTAGAGGTTTTGTTAAATAAAGAAAGTGGTATAATTCTTAAGATGCAGTTCGATGAAATGCATGGGGGTGCATTTTTAAGTGCTTCAAGAAGTGGGGCAGTACGTTTTGTTGAGCACTGTAAAGCTTGGGAAAATTTTTTATTAACATTTTAAACTGTAAGGTGTGAAATGTCTTGGTCAATGTGCTATTCAGAGGTGAGCCGATCAGGTAAGCGTTGGGGCGGTGTTAAAAAGTACTATGAAAGTTTAACTGATTTTCAAAGTGATACTAATATACCTAACGGTCTTAGCTCTATTCAAGCAGAGTGTGCACTTTTGGATATTAGTATTGATGTCGTTAAAGGAAAGCCATTATATGTTTTCTTTAATGGTGCTCAGCGTCGTAATGATAATTTTAAGCTTCCAGTTTTTTCTGGCCGTGGTATAACTCCTGTAGGTGAAGTTAGCAGGCTTTCAATCAGTGACCCAGCTTTGTATTTTGCTAAAGACTTGTCAATGGGTTGGTATGCTGGTACTCGTTTTTTTTCAACTCAGAAGATATTGATTCCTGCCGTTATCGATAAAATCAGCTCTGTAGCTCAACCATCCAAAATTATATTTATTGGTGGCTCTTCTGGTGGTTTTGCTAGTCTTTATTTTTCTAAGCGCTATGAGGATTCAATTGCCTTGGTCTGTAACCCCCAAACTAATATACTCCGCTATCATTCGGCCCATGTTAAAAGATATATAAAGTATTGTTTTGGTGTTGAGGAAATTTCGCAGATAAGGGACGACCCTTCCTTGATGCGGGGAATAACTAAAAATGTATGTCACTTTTATAAGGGTGAAATTAAAAATAAAATTATATATATGCAGAATAAAGATGATAAACATCACCTTAAAAACCACTTCTTACCTTTTGTTAAGTCATTTGGAATAAATCCAAATCTAAACATCGGTTGCCACCAGTATGGAAATCTTTTGAATCTGATGGGAGACTGGGGTGAGGGTCATCAGGTCGCTCCTAGAAGGGTCTGGGCGGATATATTAAGTGATTTATCAAATAATTTGGATTGTCTTGACACGTTGTTCGAAAGAGGAGAAGCAAATTCTCTTGTAAGGCCTAATGCTGAGTATGCAAAATAATAAAAATCATTTATATAACATTATTATTGGGTTTTCTCTGATCCTTTTGATTTGGTTATTATGGCAAAAGGAAAGCGAAACGCTTAGTGTTGTTGAAAGCTTCGACAATATACCCCTGACCAACATAGGCCAAGAAATCGTTGACCACCAACTTACTGAGATCGTTCATGACTTAGGAGTTGAAGGCTCGCAGGGGGTCAGGGTTGACTACGAAGGCTATGAACGCGGTAGCCGCGGTGTGGTTGTGTCACCCCTTATCGAGCCTGCTCAGCAGTACGCGTTTTCCTTTTGGGTGCGTTTTTGTGAAGGCTTTGATTTTGCCCGTGGCGGTAAATTACATGGTTTAGGCCCCGCAAACCCCGTAGCAGGCGGCAATGCTATAACGCCACAAGGGTGGAGTGCGCGTTTAATGTTCCGCCGAGACGGTGGGCTGCAAACGTATATTTATCATCAAGATATGCAAGGACGGTTTGGGGACACGTACATTGCCAATGGATTTACCTTTGTGCCAGGGCAGTACCACCACGTAGAAATGCAAGTGTCGCTAAATGAGCCTGCTACAGAGAGTAATGGTCGTGTCACTGTTTCGGTTGATGGGGAGCGGCTCATAGAGCATACGGGGCTGCGTTTCCGAGCTGAAACAACAGAGGTAAGTCAGATTCAGCGCTTATTATTTAGTACCTTCCACGGTGGTAGCAGCCCTGAATGGGCACCTAGAAATGAAGATGGCAGCTACAAAACCGACTGCGCTTATTTTGATACAATCGAGCTCAGCCCATCGCTTTGAACAACATCCTGTGGGCAACAGGCGTTGTTATTAATGCATTATGGATGTAACGACTTTAGATGAGGAAAGAAAAGGATGAAAATTGCAGTTGCTGGCACGGGCTATGTGGGCCTTTCAAACGCGATGCTGTTGGCTCAGCACCATGAGGTAGTGGCCGTTGATATCGTTTCTGAAAAGGTTGAGATGCTGAACAATCGTGTTTCGCCGATTGAAGATGCAGAAATTTCAGCGTTTTTAGCGCGTGAAGACCTGCATTTTACGGCAACCCTAGATGCTGAAGCTGCTTACCAAGGGGCGGCGTTTGTGATTATTGCTACCCCTACGGATTACGACCCAGAAACGAACTACTTCAACACCAAAAGTGTGGAAGCGGTGATTAACCAGGTGATGGCGATTAACCCTGATGCGGTGATGGTGATTAAATCCACCGTGCCGGTTGGCTATACCACTGAAACCGCTGAGCGTTTTAATACCCAAAACCTGCTGTTTTCACCTGAATTTTTGCGTGAAGGAAAAGCGCTACACGACAACCTTTATCCCTCTCGGATTATTGTTGGTGAGCGTTCTGAGCGTGCCGCTACGTTTGCAGAGCTACTGAAGCAGGGCGCAATCAAGCAAGATGTTGATGTACTGCTGACCAACAGTACTGAAGCAGAGGCGATCAAGCTATTTGCGAACACCTACCTTGCGATGCGGGTGGCGTACTTTAACGAGCTGGATACCTACGCAGAATCACATGGGCTGGATGCCAAGCAGATCATTGAAGGTGTAGGCTTAGACCCACGCATTGGTAAGCATTACAACAACCCAAGCTTTGGATACGGCGGTTACTGCCTGCCAAAAGATACCAAGCAGCTGCTGGCCAACTATCAAGATGTGCCTAGTAATATGATTCAGGCCATTGTTGAGGCTAACCGCACCCGTAAAGATTTTATTGCTGAGTCGGTGCTGCGTCGCAATCCCGAAGTGGTGGGCGTGTATCGGCTGATTATGAAAACCGGCTCTGATAACTTCCGTGCCAGCGCGATGCAGGGCGTGATGAAGCGCCTGAAAGCCAAGGGCATTGAAGTGGTTGTGTTTGAACCGGCTCTAGACGCAGACGAGTTTTTCCATTCCAAAGTCATGCGCGATTTTGATGCGTTTAAAGAGAAATCGGATGTGATTTTGGCAAACAGGATGGTGGAAGAGCTGCAAGATGTTGCGGATAAAGTGTATACCCGTGATCTGTTCGGCAGCGATTAATCTGAATGCATTTTAATAGCAGGCTGCCATGCGTTCGTTATTAGCCAAGTCGTTATTAGCCAAGTCGTTATTAACCAAGTCGTTATTAACCAAGTCGTTATTAACTAAGCTATTACTGGCCACGTCTTTATTCACTAAGCGCTGGCGTAAGCGACGTGCTAATGAACCGTCGACGACCACCGTTGATAACGAAGGTGTTAACAACGCGGGTTTTGACCCCGCGTGGTATTTAGCGGCCTACCCCGATGTGGCCGCTGCTGGTGTCGACCCCTGGGATCATTATCAGCAGCATGGTAAAGCAGAAGGTCGCTTACCATGCCGCAACCAGGCTATTGGTTGGGGGCACGCGTTGTGGCGTGGTGCTGACGCCGTAGTTTTGCCACGGCTTCAGCGCTTGTTAACCGCCCCCAACGCTACGCTGGTTGAACGTTTAACCGCTCGCTGGGAGCTTGCCCGGTGGTATGCTTGGCAAGCTCACTGGCCAGCGGTGTTAGAGGTTCTGCTACCAGAGAACACACTTCCAGGCTTTGATTTCCCTGGCCCAGCGTTGCTGGTGGTAGACGCTTGTTGTCAGCTATTTGAAGATAACGCCCAGCAAGATAGTGCATTAGCACAGGCCCTGGCGTTTTTAGCGGCGCACTATCCAGACCATGCTGATACCGCGTTGGCTAAGGCGAATGCGCTCAGTTTATCGAAAGAGCATTTACTTTCAGGCGCAGACCTTGAGCGGTTGGCGGTGATCAATCGCTATTTTCAGGCCCAGGGATTACAGCCAGTTACCTTGGCTGACCCCAAACAGCCGCTGCATTTGTATAATCTCGCGCCTGACTATTCCGTGTCTCAGGGGCAGCATCTTCCGACCGCCTTCGGCGAAAGCTTACCACGCGCTACGGGAGCTGCAGCCCACGACTCACCCCTCACCACTCAACACTCACTACTCACCATTCACCATTCACTGCCTTTTATCAGTGTGGTGATTCCGCTGTATAACGCGGAGGATACTATTGCGATGGCGCTTACCGGTCTGTTTTATCAGCAGGGCGTGCGCTTGGAAATTATCGTGGTGGACGATGCAAGTTCTGATAACAGTGTTACTCAAGTCGAGCAGCTTCAGGACAGTGTTCCACCCCATATTACCTTGATGTTACTGCGTCATACCCAAAACCAAGGGGCTTACGCTGCCCGTAATACGGGGATGGCGGCGGCAACTGCCCCGTATATTACTACCCACGATAGCGATGACTGGTCGCACCCCCAAAAGCTTGCCCTGCAATGCCTGCAGTTAATTGATCAGCCTAGTATCAAAGCGTGCTTGTCTCACTGGGTGCGGGTAACCCCTGAGCTTATGTTCCATCGCTGGCGGTTGGATGAGTACGGTTGGGTGTATCCCAATATGTCGTCGTTGATGTTTCGCCGCGAAGTGTTTGAAGCCTTGGGCTATTGGGATGGGGTAAAGGTCAATGCGGATACCGAGTGGCGCTGGCGGGTAGACGCTGCCTTCGGTGCAGGCAGCGTTAGTGAGGTACTGCCCGGCGTGCCGCTTTCGTTTGGCTTGGCGGATAGCGGCTCGTTAAGCCAGCACTCAGCTTCCCATTTGGTGAGTCAGTTCATCGGCAACCGTTTTCGGTATATGCAGTTGGCAGGCCGCTGGCATCGTTCGCCCCAACGGCTATTTATGCCCATCGCGCCCACTGAGCGGCTGTTTACAGCTCCAGCAGATATGCTTAGAGCGACTGCACCCCGGAACCCGCCGCCTAGTGAGTTTGAGCTAATTAGTGAATCTGGCCTGTTAGATGCGGGCTGGTATTTGACCCGCTATATCGATTTGCAGCACACGCCGGTAGAGCCGTTAAACCACTATGTGGAAAGTGGCGCTAGTGAGAGGCGTGATCCTGGTCCTGGATTTTCGACTTCTGGCTATGTGCGTCGTTACCCTGAGGCAGCAGAAGCTAGTATGAACCCGCTTGCGCATTATCTCAGCGTGGGGCAGGCCAAGGGCTATCTGCCTCACCCTGAATGGCAGGGAGAGCGGGCCTTCGCAAACCGGCCTACGGTCATACTTTGTGGCCATCAAGCAGGTAGTACGCTGTTTGGTGCAGAACGTAGTCTAGTTGATGTGCTGCATGCCATGGGCGAGCTGCGCTGGAACGTCGTGGTGACGTTACCGGAAGCTAATAATCTTGCCTATGAACAGGCGTTGTTACAGCGCTGTAAGGCGTTGGTGGTACTGCCTTATGGTTGGTGGCAGGTGGGTAAACAGGCCGATAACACTACGGTTGCGCAGTTTGAAGCTTTAATTGCTCGCTACAACGCCAGTGCGTTGCATGGTAATACTGCGGTACTACACGAGCCTTATATCGCGGCGAAGCGGGCGGGTGTTCCTGCCCTTGTGCATGTGCGTGAACTGCCTGCGTTTGATGAAAGCTTATGCGCTTTATTGGGTGCCACACCTAGTGAGCTAGTGGCCCAAGTGCACCAATTGGCAGATATTGTAGTAGTGAACTCTCGCTGCGTGGCGGAGGCTTTTATTTTACCCAGTTCCCGCAAGCGCCTAGCTATTGTGCCTAATACAATTGCCATGCAGCCGTTGCTTGCGCTGCCTAACGTAGATTTTAACCCCCAGGCCCGCGTGCGCGTGGGTATGTTGAGTAGCAATGTAGCTAAAAAAGGCTTGCAAGATGTCGAGCAAATGGCGGCTTATCTATCCACGTTGGCCCCCAGGGTGGAAGTCGTGCTGTTTGGTGGGGAAACACCCGCTATTGCCGACCTACAGCGCCGCCAAGCTCAAGGTAAGGCGCCCAGTAATATACGCGTTGCAGGCTATGTGGAACACCCTGTAACAGCGTTGGCACAGTTGGATATCGTGGTGAACCTATCGCGCTTTCAGGAGTCTTTTGGGCGTACTGTATTAGAAGCAATGGCTGCGGCTAGGCCTGTGGTGGCGTATAACTGGGGCGCATTAAGCGAGCTTGTTGTTGCTGATAATCCTACTGCTGCAGTTGAAAATATTCTTGCAGCTGAAAACGACGAGGAAGCCACCGGCATATTGGTGCCCTTTGGTGACACGATGGCTGCTGCTGAGCAGGTGGCTATGCTTGCCGGTGAGGTGGTTCGGTGCAGGCGGTTAGGGCAAGCAGCCCGTCGGCGGGCGCAAACATGTTTTAGTGCTGAGCAGTTGCGTGTGGCGTTGGCGAATGCTTATACGCTCACCCAGCGTGAAGAGTTTTCTTAAGTTACTCAATTTTTAAGTTATCTGATTCTTAAGTTACACAAACAGGTTACGTAGACAGTTAGAGGTTTTGTTTGAAGCTTGCGATTGCTGCCATTGTTAAAAATGAAATAGATAGCCTGATTGAGTGGTTGGCCTTCCATCTGACGGTGGGGGCCAGCCATTTTTTAATAGCTGATAATGAGAGTACTGATGGGACTCACGAATTATTGTCGGTGCTTGCTGAGCAGGGCTTAGTAACATTGATTTCGGTACCAACGGGCGAGACGCCACCTCAGCTGCTGGCCTATCAACAGTTATTGGAAACATGTCCTCGTCATATTGATCTCGTGGCGTTTATTGATGCTGATGAGTATCTATTGCCTTGTGCTGGTGAACGGCCACTTATTGAGTGGTTAGAAAAATGCTTTGCCTCGCCTAGTGTGGGCGCATTGGGCTTGAATTGGGCCTGCTTTGGTTCTAATGGTGCCAAATTTCGTGAAGATGGCTTAGTTATTGAGCGTTTTACGCAGCGAGCTAAAAAGACATTTGGCCCTAATCATCATATTAAAAGCATTGTACGGCCAGGCTATGTTGAGCGTTTCGATAATCCTCATTTTGCCCGCTTGAAGCAGGGGCATTACGTTAACAGTTTGGGCGAGCCGGTTGAACCGCGCCGCGATAAGCAAGGTAACCCACGTTTTGGGTTAAGCGAGCATATCATTTGGGATGGGGCACGTATTAACCACTACTTGGTGAAGTCGGTAGAGGAATTTGTATTAGGTAAAGCTAAGCGGGGCAGTGCGGCGACACCTAACTATCAAAAGCAGCGCGACTATTTTATGCGCCATGACCGCAATGATACTGCGTGTCGAGTGGCTGCTGAGCTTGCGCCTAAGGTTAAAAAACAAATGAAATGGTTGCAGCAGCTTGCTGAAAAAAAGCAGGCTAGTAATACAGTTTCTTCTGAGTCCTCTGCTGGCTCTGAACTAACTCGCTGGCTTAAGCGTCGCCTAAAGGATTGGTCTTCTACATCACCCAGTGGGCAACCTCCTATCGAGCGTTGGGCATTAGATTATCCATCTGAGCAGCGAGGTTCCCGCTTTCAGCCTTCAGGTAGAGTCGTGCAAGGTTGGTTATTATTACCAGACGATTTGGTTGAAATGCACACTCAAGTGCGCATTGTGGCAGAGTGGCAGCCTGCGTTTGAGCTGTGCCATCCCTTGGAAATTGACCGCCCCGACGTTATTAAGAACATTTTTTCATTGCCCGCAGACAACCACCCTCAGCGGAGGTGTGGGTTTCGCTTTACAGTACCCCCTAAACTTGGCAGCTTTCGTTTATGGTTGGCGCTTGAAGATGACCGTTGGCTGCTTCAAGAGGTGAGCGTGGATACGCGCGATGTAGAAACCGTTCAGCAGCTCAAGGTGCTAGAAGGAAAAAAAGGCTGGCTGTTTTTGGATAACGATACGAATGGTAGCGTTGACCAGTTCATGGGGCGAATGCGCCTCACCCAGTCTGGAGTAGATGGGTGGAATGATTATCTTCACCAGCTTGAAACTATTGCTGATGATGAGCCCTGGGCGTTATTGGTGGCACCTTCTAAAGAGAGCGTGATGGGGGCAAGTTATCACCCACGTGCAGAGGGCGTTTCTGGCCCTATGCATCAGGTGCTTAGTCTAAGTGCTTCAACCGGAGTGGTTTATCCTGTTAAGCAACTGAAAGCTTTGGGTGATGGTGCGTTTATTCCTACTGATACCCACTGGACTCATCAGGGGGCGTTGGCCGCAACGATTGCGCTAGCGGTAAAGCTAGGTGTGGAAGAAAAAATCTGTTCAGCGCTGTTTAAAAAAGATCGTTATAAAAACAAAACCATGGGCGGCGATCTTGGCAACAAGCTAACTCCCAAACAAACCTCTAGCGTTGATGTGCTGGTTTCTTTTAGCCATTCTCGCTACAAGACCTATGATAATGGCTTGCCCAATTTTGGCCGTTTACTGGTGATTGAGTACCCAGAAGCGTTAATGTCAGGCACGTGCCTGATATTTGGTTCTTCTTCCAGTTACTCCATGTTTAATTATTTATGTCGTGTGTTTCAGCGCATTGTGTTTGTGCACAGCGCGGGCAATGTGGATCCTGACCTAGTCAAAGCAGTTGCTCCCGCTTATTTAGCCACTCAGACAAATGCACGTTTTGTGGTGCAGATCCCCACAGTTACCCATAATCTAGATGAGGTGATTCACCAAAAGTGTGCACAGCTGGATGAGAAGGCGTTTGAAGGCGTTCGTGAAAAGCGTATCATCGCACCAGATGAATATCTTCAAACCTTGGGATTGCTGCACTGGGAACAGGTTGCTAGCAATCATCTTATGTAAGTGTTGCCTTGGTGACGGAATGGGGTAAGGATGGCGATGAGGCAGCATATTGTCAGTTTAAAAGAAATGATGGCTGCCATTGGGAGACACAGCGGCGTGCCTCAGTTTTCGCGGCGGAACCCAAATATTTATGTAGCAAATGCGCCAGCCTTCAAGAGCGAGGCTGCAGCAAACGTTGATACCTCAGTAAAGGCAAGTACCTACTGCGTGAGTGATGGAGAAAAGCCACTCCCGGGCTGGAATATGCTAGAGCTGGATGGGTTAGGGGCGGATGCCCATGGCGCCGCTAGGATTCTATTTTATACCCGTAAAGGTATTATCGAAACATCCGTCTCACTGCGCCCTGGTAAGATCACTAAGCGAATTTTTTGGGTGCCGTTAGGTGTAAAAAAAATTGCGTTTTCGTTCTTGGCCAGCGAAGCGGCTTTGACTCACTTGACGGTGGAATGGGTGTGGCTAACGCCTTGGTTTGCACATAATCGCTTAGCGCGACGTTTGATCAATAATCATGCCGGCTATAAGGGTATGAGAACATTTGATGCCATTCGTTATCTTCATGTTGAATCAGTTGCCCAAGCACGCAGCTGGCGTAGTATTGCGTTGGAAGAATATAATCAAACCCACGCAAAACAGCATATTTCTGATGACTATACTCGTTGGGTGGCCACGACTGAGCAAGCTATTAGTAACGATGCTCAGTTGATAATTAGAGGATTAAAAACTACACCTTTGTTTTCGATTCTCATGCCGGTAACTTTAAGTGATCTAGAACGTGATGAAGCTCCTCTTATGGACACCATCAACTCTTTAAAAGCGCAAAGTTACTTCTTTTGGGAAGTCTTCATTGTGCTTTCCGCTGATATTACCGATGCACAACGAATAGCTTTAGAGCGTTATATTCCCACGACTAGCCGTATCAACTTGATTCATAGCTATCATCGCACCTTGGCAAAGTTAGACCATCAAGGGTTTATTCAAGCCCAGGGCGATGGCGTAATGCGTATCAGCTGGGGTGACCAGTTAGCGAAGGAAGCATTCTGTCAGCTTGCGAAAGCGTGGAACGATCATCCTGAGGCTCAGCTGTTTTATAGCGATGAAGATGTCTTGGGGGCGGAGGGCAAGCGCTGCAACCCAAGCTTCAAGCCAGGCTGGAACCCAGACTTATTACTTTCAACTAACTACATTGGCCGAGTAGCGCTCTATAAGCGAAGGTTATTATGGCAGTTGGAGTCAGAGCAGGCAGACCTGCTCTCGAACCTGACCAGCCGAGCCGCAGTTGATTATGCGTTGGCGCTCACCTTTATGATGTGGAAAGTGACTCATGGTAATGAAAAATCGGTGTGTCATTTGCCTGCTATGTTATATCACCGTAGTGAAGACTTCCCTCATCCGCTTCACCAGCAGGACGCCATCTCCTTAGTAAGTAGTGTACTAAAGCAGCACGTGGCGAGTGCGAAAGCGATGGTTCAACCTGGATTAACCAATGACTCGGTACGTATCGAATGGCCTATTCCTAACCCTGCGCCACTGGTGAGTTTATTGGTGCCTACCCGTAATGGTGTAGATATTTTACGGCCCTGTGTAGACGCTATCTTAGAACGCACGGCTTATACCCATTTCGAGCTATTGATCTTAGATAATCAGAGCGACTGCCCAGAGACCCTTGCTTATATGCAAGAGGCCGCTCAGCGTGACTCACGAGTGCGTGTATTGCATTGGGATCATCCGTTTAACTACTCAGCGATTAATAACTTTGGTGCGTTGCACGCTAATGGCAGCATTATTGGCTTAATCAATAATGATGTAGAGCCGGTAAACGAGTATTGGCTAACTGAAATGGTCAGCCAGGCTTGTCGTTCTGAAATTGGCTGTGTGGGTGCCAAACTCTATTATCCAAATGGCATGCTGCAGCATGGTGGGGTCATTCTCGGTTTAGGTGATGTGGCGGGCCACGCGCATCGTTTTTTCCCCCGTGAAAGTGACGGTTACACTGGGCGTTTGAAGCTGGTTCAGAACTTATCGGCGGTGACGGCTGCCTGTTTGTTAGTGCGCAAAAATGTATTTAACAACGTTGGTGGCTTAAATGAACAGCACCTAAGCGTTGCTTATAACGATGTCGACTTCTGTATCAAAGTGAGAGAGGCAGGCTACCGTAACTTGTGGTCTCCGTTTGCTGAACTTTACCACCATGAGTCTATCTCGCGTGGTGCCGATGATACGCCAACTAAACGCGCCCGCTGGCTAAGTGAAGTGGCGTATATGCGCCGTACCTGGGGGAAACATTTGGATTGTGATCCTGCTTACAATCCCAATCTGACGTTGGTACATGAAGACTTTTCATTAAGATAATTGCCGATAAAAGTGTTGTAGCGACAGCGCTCCCGCGAAGGCTGCGGCAACGGTGCTGGGGTCGGTTGATGGCGGTGCCATTGGGCGTCGTTCCGCCGCCTCCCGCGGGTGCCTCATTCGCTCGTTCCTCGCGAGATTCGTTACCACGCGCTACCAATGTATTGAATCTATAGGTTTTGTAGCGCGGCGTAAGCGTCAGCGCACCCGCGAAAGCAGCTATGTTGATACAGCTTAAAGAGATCTTATGGTGAATAGCCACTCTTCGTGGGTCGTGCTTAGCGATGGTGGCCTGCCCACAGAAGATATTTACTTTCTTGAATCTGCAGCGCCTGCGCTGCAAAGCCAGGGCGCAACGGTTGAACGTTTTGTTGCTTCGCGCTCTTTCGGTGCTGCTTGGCGTTACGGTCGTTCCTTTTTGCGCCAGTATGCCGGTGCGAATGTACTGCTGTGCCGTTCATTGCCGCCCAGTTGGCTGCGCTGGCTAGAACGCAACCGCCACGCATTTGGCTATATTGGTTACTTAATCGACGATGATATTGAGGCGGCGGCCAACGACTCAACGCTACCGCAAACCTATCGAAAGCGAATGGCACGTATTGCGAAGCTGCAGCCTAGGTTGCTTGCTTTATGTGATGAGGTTATTGCTTGTAGTGGTGCACTCGCTGAGCGTTTCCAGCCCTATCATTATCGCGTTGTGGTACTAACGCCTCCAATGATTGCGGCGCTACCGCCGTTAGCGCATTTTGCATCGTTGCCTTCTTCTAATACCCCTTGGAAAATTGGCTTTTATGGCACACGGGCGCACCTGAATGACTTACAGCATATCGCGCCTGCGTTAACGGCCATTCAGCAAACCCGCACCGATACTCAGCTGGAAATAATGCTTGGCAAGCATACGCCTAGCGCGTTGGCGGCATTGCCTCGTACCGCGGTACCCGATCCGTTACCGTGGAGCGCTTTTCGCACTTACCAAGCGAGTAACCTGCTTCATATTGGGTTGGCACCATTGTTAAACACTCCCTTTAATCAGGGAAAGTCGTTTATTAAGTTTTTCGATATTACCGCGATGGGTGGGGTGGGGGTTTACGCTAATCGTTATCCTTATACAGAAATAGTCAGCCATGGGCACAATGGGCTTCTGGTAGAAGACTCTCCTAAGGCATGGCAGGCTGCCATAGAGCAGTTACTTAATGATCCAGCCGCGACTGCTAAAATGGCGCAACAGGCAGCAAGAGATGCCGTTAGCGTCGGAAATCCGCAATTCGCTGTTAAGTTTTGGCAGGCGCGCGCAAACCAATTAAATGTTAATGAGGGAGCAAGTAGAATGGATGCCATCGTTAAGGCGTTTTTTGATGAAACTCCGGATGCCAATATCTCGAAAGAGCGGGTGGCATTTGGTACGTCTGGCCATCGGGGGCGTGCCTCAGAACGCACCTTTAACGCTGCACACATTTTTGCGATTACCCAAGCGGTGGTGGATTACCGTTCGGAAGCAGGCTACCAGGGGCCTATGTTTTTGGGTGTTGATACCCATGCGCTTTCAAAACCTGCTTGGGAGTGCGCGCTGCGGGTGTTGGCGGCTAACAAGGTGCCGGTGCTTATCGAAAAAGATGCTGGCATCACTGCAACGCCTTTGGTGAGCCGGGCGATTCTGCAGCACAATCATGCTCAAAAACAGCACTTCTGCGACCAGGCGGCGTTAGCTGATGGCTTGATTATTACGCCTTCTCATAATCCACCAGAAGATGGTGGTATTAAATATAACCCTGCCCATGGCGGCCCAGCAGATACTGACGCCACGTCTTGGATTGAGCTTCGCGCTAATGCTTATTTGCTGCGCCAGTTAAATGACATTACGTTGGTGCCATTAGAGCAGGCGTTGGCTCATGCTCAGGAGTATGACTTTACTGCCCACTATGTTGCGCAGTTGGTCAGCGTGGTGGATATGGCTGCTATTCAAAACGCTAATCTTACGCTGGGTGTCGACCCTATGGGCGGTACGGCATTACCGGTATGGCAGGCAGTGGCTGAACACTTCGGCTTAAATCTTGAAGTGGTGAATACCTCGGTCGATGCCACCTTCAGCTTTATGCCGCCGGATCATGACGGCAAAATCCGCATGGACTGCTCAAGCTCAGCAGCGATGGCTAACTTGCTGACTATCAAAGACCGCTTTGATATTGCCTTTGGTAACGACCCCGATGCTGATCGCCATGGCATTGTCGATGCCAACGGGTTAATGAACCCGAACCACTTTTTAGCGGTGTGTGTGGACTACCTCATTGGCCACCGGCCTGAATGGGCGGAAACGCTAAATATTGGTAAGACGCTGGTGTCCTCTTCGATGATTGACCGGGTGGTGGCGAGCCATCAGCGTACGCTATATGAAGTGCCGGTTGGTTTTAAGTGGTTTGTTGAAGGCTTGCACGATGGCTGGTTAGCCTTTGGCGGTGAAGAGAGCGCTGGCGCTAGTTTATTAACCCGTGATGGTAAGGCCTGGTCGACCGATAAAGATGGCATTGCGCTGTGTTTGCTCGCGGCTGAAATAATGGCGGTGACTGGGAAAACGCCCAGTGAGTATTACCGTTCATTAACCGAGCGTTTTGGCGAGCCGTTCTATAAGCGTGTCGATACTGCTTGTACTGCTGAAGAAAAGGCGGCTTTCAAACAGCTCAGCGCAGAGAGTGTTACTGAAACTACCTTGGCAGGTGACCCGATCACTGCAGTATTGGTCAACGCCCCCGGCAACGGCGCAGCCATTGGTGGTTTGAAGGTAACAACTGACAATGGTTGGTTTGCGGCCCGCCCCAGCGGCACGGAATCGCTTTACAAAGTGTACGCGGAAAGCTTTAAAGGCCCGCAGCATTTAGATGAGCTAATCGATAGTGCCACCACGCTGCTTTCTGGTGTGTTAAAGGGGTAAGGAGTGGGGCGGCTACGCCGCCATCGCCGAGATGTCGGACCACCGATAAATCGGCCTCCTGGTATGGATTGACCTGTCAAGGGCACGGTACCGTGTGGGAGGGAGCTTCAGCTCGCGATGATTGGGGCACTTCAACCTGGGCAAGCGCACCCGCAAAAGCAACGCGAAGCGGAGCTGGGGTTCGACTATCGGAGTGCGAGATTGCTACTCATACTTAACAATTATTTGTCATCCTATTGTAAACTCTAGCGTTGAATGTAAAGAGGGTTGGGCTGGCGTGGCTTTTGCTTCGTATCGTTATCACGTCCACCCTTAATTTTTTCAAGGAAGACACCCATGAACTCTCCGCTATCGAGCGCCACTCCTCGCGTTTATACCCCCGTCAGTGAACTGCATGTGCATGCCGAGCATCTTCAGGCCCAGTCGTTAAGTGACTTGTTAGGCAGTGGCTCTACTGCTGCTCAGCAACGTGCTAATGCATTAGCGTTTACCTTTGGCAGCCTGTATATTGATTTCAGCAAACAGCGCTTAACCACTCAAACACTCACGCTTTTAAAGGATTGGGCGGAAAGTTGTGGGCTGGCGGCTAAGCGTCAGGCGTTGTTTGCAGGTGCAAAGGTCAACACGTCTGAAAGGCGTGCAGCGTTGCACGTGGCGGCAAGGTGGCCGAGCAGCGAAACACCCCCCGAGGGAATGGAGCGCGCGGCAGCTTTTTGCCAACACCAGCGCGAGCGTATGGCGGAGATGGTGGAGCGCGTTCATAGCGGTAAATGGTACGGTGCTACTGGACAAGCGATCACTGATATAGTGCATATTGGCGTAGGTGGCTCTGATTTGGGGCCAAAATTGGTCAGTGAAGCGTTAGCAGACCGCCCCAGCAGTACGAAAGTGAACGTACATTATGTTTCCACCATGGATGGCGCGCAGCTGCTGCCCTTAATGGAGTGCTTAAACCCTGAGACTACGCTATTGGTGCTGGCGTCTAAATCGTTCACTACCGCTGATACCCAATTTAATGTGCGCACTGCGCTAGCGTGGTTGAGCCATGCACTTGAAGTCGATGAAGCTACTGTTTGTCGTCATCAGTTGATTGGCGTGTCGTCTAAGCCTGAAAAAATGACCGAGTTTGGTGTGCCTGAGGCGCAGCAGTTGGTATTCAAGGAGTGGATTGGTGGGCGTTTTTCATTATGGTCGCCGATTGGTATCAGCGTGGCAATGCAGCTGGGTTTAGAGTGCTTTGATGCGCTGTTAGCCGGTGCGCATGCCATGGATAAGCACTTTCTGAACACGCCCATTGAGGAAAATTTGCCCGCCCTTGTGGCGTTGGTAGGGGCGTGGAACTCTCAGTTTTTAAATATTCCTACCCATGCGGTGCTTCCTTATGATGGCCGGTTAAAAAGCTTGCCTGCATATTTGCAGCAGTTGGAAATGGAATCTAACGGTAAGAGCGTTGGTCTAGATGGCCGGTCGGTTACCCATGCAACCTGTCCTATTTTATGGGGGGATGTAGGGCCTAATGGGCAGCATGCGTTTTATCAGCTGTTACATCAGGGTGTTCATACCGTCAGCGCTGATTTTGTGGCCGTGGCGCAGCGGGCTGGCGTTGGGTGTGAAAAGATTAATCGTTCACTGAAAGCCCAGGAGCAGTTAACCTTGGCGCACTGTTTGGCGCAGTCTCAGCTGTTTGCCTTAGGCGATGATGCGATTCCTCAAGCGCTGCGTGGTTTAATGGCCCAGGGGTATCGCGGTAATCAACCTAATTCAGTTGTGCTGTTAAAAACGCTGGATGCGTGGTCGATCGGTGCGTTACTGGCGCTTTATGAGCACAAAGTGTTTGTTCAATCGGTATTATGGAATTTGAATCCTTTCGACCAGCCGGGGGTAGAGTTGGGTAAGCGTTTAGCAACCAGCCTTTACCAAACACTAGCGGACGAGCCGGTTGAGCATCAGAATGTGGAAGATCCGAGTACTGCTCAGTTGCTGCATAAAGTGAACGAGTGGCGTAAGTAACGAAACGATAAAGGACGTAGTTAATGACTCAAGTTCGCAAAGCGATTATTCCGGTAGCCGGTTTTGGCACACGCCTGCTACCAATCAGTAAGGCGATCCCCAAGGAGATGGTGCCCGTGGTGGATCGTCCGCTCATTCAACACGTGGTGGAAGAAGCGCTAGCGGCAGGTATTAATGAAATAATTTTGGTAACCCGGGCAGGTAAATCTGCCATCGAAGACCATTTTGATGCCCACTTCGAGCTTGAACACTCGTTAGCGAGCAAGGGCAAGGATGCGCTGTTAGAAACGCTGTCGGCTATTTCACCCAAGAAACTCAAAGTGACCAGCGTTCGTCAGCCGAATGCCAAAGGCTTGGGCCACGCGATTTTCTGCGCCGCGCACCTGTTAGACAAAGACGAGCCATTTGCCGTTATTCTGCCTGACGTGTTGGTGAAACCGCAGGTGGGTAGTACAGCCTGTGACTTGGGCAGCATGGTAGAGCGCTGGGAAGCTAATAGTGCCTCGCAAATCATGGTTGAAGCCGTGCCTCAGGAAGAGGTCTACCGCTACGGCATTGTTGATTGTGATGAGCCAGCCGCCGGTGAAAGTGCCGATATGCGCGGTGTGGTAGAGAAGCCAGCGCCTGAAGACGCGCCTTCACGCCTTTCGGTGATTGGCCGCTATGTGCTGCCGTATCGCATTATGGAGTTACTACGTGACCAGCCCCCCGGTGCGGGTAATGAAATTCAGTTGACCGATGCGATTGACCGGTTGATGCAGGAAGGCAAAACCGTGCAAGCGTTCCGTATGCATGGTCGCACCTTTGATTGTGGGCATATTGAAGGCTGGTTAAAAGCCAATACCACGCTCGCCCGCGAAGCGGGTTACGAGGTGTAAATCGCTAGCCCTAAGACAAAGACTATAAAAGCCGCTCAGTTCATACTGCAGCGGCTTTTTTCGTTTATAGCGGTTTTGATGGAGAGGTTCTATGGAAAAGCTATTAGAGCAGGTGCTAGAAATCGCGCACGAAGCGAGCAGTGCCATTATGTCGGTTTATGCCCGCGAATTTAGCGTGGAAGAGAAGGAAGATAAAAGCCCCCTCACGGAAGCGGATAAAGCAGCCCATGAGGTGATTATGCGTGGTTTGCAGGGGCTTGCTGTTCAGCTACCGATTCTCTCTGAAGAAGATATCGAGGGCTTTAGTGGGGTAGACAAAGCTGGCCGTTATTGGTTGGTTGACCCGCTTGATGGCACCAAAGAGTTTATCAAGCGTAACGGTGAGTTCACCGTAAATATTGCGCTGATTGAACAGGGCAAGCCGGTGTTAGGCGTGGTGACTGCTCCTGCGCTTGAAACTGCTTACGTGGCTGCTGAAGGTGTGGGCGCGTTTAAGGTGGAAGCGGATGGCCAGCGCCATGAAATTCGTGTAGCGGGTAAGCCGGAAGCGGCTGCTTGGCGCGTGGTGGGGAGTCGTTCGCACCCAAGCCCCGATCTTGCTGCCTGGCTTGAAACGCTAGGTGAGCATGAAATGCTGCCCATGGGTAGTTCGCTTAAGCTCTGCTTGATTGCAGAAGGCAAAGCCGATGCATATCCCCGTTTAGGCCCTACCTGCCTATGGGATACGGGTGCCGCACATGCCGTGGTGCTTCAAGCCGGTGGTCGTGTTGAAACCCTAGAAGGGCAGCCGCTTAGCTACGCCAACCCCAGCGAAAAGCTTAACCCGTACTTTGTTGTTTGGGGGCACGGGGCAGACGTCTGAATTTGTTGCTTGGATAGTTGGACAGTGGGTGAGGTAGAATTCGGGCATGTAGGATACGTCGATCTGTATTAGATAGGCTGTTATTTCTAATTTCTGCACGTGGCTCTTCACTTATAGGTAAGGGCCATTGATGTTATTAAAGGATTGGATATGTGTGGAATTGTTGGCGCCGTCGGTGCAGCCGAGTGTACGCCTTTTTTGCTTTCGGGCTTAAAGGTACTTGAATACCGCGGTTATGACTCTGCCGGGTTAGCGGTGTTAGATGCTTCCGGTGCGCTAGTGCGTGCCCGTGCAAAAGGCCGTGTCGCGGAGCTAGAAGCTCGCGTTGCAGAGCAGGGTGTTGTGGGTAATGTGGGTATTGCCCATACCCGTTGGGCGACTCATGGCGTGCCTGCGGAGCGTAATGCCCACCCGCATATTTCCAGTGGCTTGGCGGTGGTGCATAACGGCATCAT
>NZ_JABUZD010000125.1:0-3169 GCF_014897875.1 Halomonas sp. 3A7M | reverse complement strand
CTTTGGAGCGGAGCGACAACGCCATACCCTGGCGGCAGCCTGGCTACCAGCGATGCGCTACATGCAACGGTGGGACGACCTGGCAGCCGACTGATTGGGTGCAGCTTTGGATATAGGGACAACCGGGGGAAAGGAGCCAAGCGCAGCATAAGCGGTGCGACCGCGGCGCTGGCCCCTGGTATTAGCGGGCTGAAAGGGGAGGGGTTGCTATACCGCCATTGGGCTCAAGCCCTGGGGATCTTTAACGCTTTGTTCAAGTCTTGCCACAAGTGCTGACTGTGATGAAGTGAACGCCTTAGATTCTGTTTCGATTAAGTGCCCCCTGGTTAATGCGGCGACTTGTTGAGGCGTAGCGGTTTTTAGAAAATGCAGCACAAGCGCTTGGGGATTCTTCATAAGTGCGGCTTCTAACTGGTCGGCGTGTTCTTTCCATTCGTTCATGTCATTGCTCCAAAGTTATCGGTTCATGGTGTTTGGGGTTGCTTGTCAACCGGCTAAGTCGCGACACACCGCAAGCATCAGCCGCTCATAGTCGCCATTGTTACCAGCGTACTCGTCACCGAGGAAACTTTTCATAATCTCGGGCGCAATGCGGTGTAGCTGCGGCAGCATGAGGCCGGTAAGTTGGCGCAGCTCGATGGCCCGGCGAGCATCGCTAGACACATTAACAATGCTACTCACGAACGCGGTGGGCACTTGAAGCGCGATATAGCCGCCTTTACACCGCCACGTTGCAAGCTCGCCATGATTGCGCTTTATGTAGTCAATACTGTCAGCGATCAGCTTCAAACGGGCATCGTCGGCAGTGTCTAGCGCTTCATCAATCCACGCTATTAGATTATCCCGCGCGTTCCCCTGCTGGCCTATCGGATACTCAGCCACGATTTCAGCGGCCACCCCTGCCGCCCGCTGCAAGTGCAATGGCTTAACTTGGGCGACAATACCAGCGGCCTCAAGCGCAGCGAGCAAAACGGCATCGTCTATAGTTTCGTCAGTAAAAACAGCGTGTCTGTTCATCGTTTTGCCTCACATTTTGAGGTTGTGTTAATACTCGGCATCGTACCAAGCGCCTGTTTTTTCATCCCAGGCAGGGATATCGAAGTCTTCTGGCGGGGCTGGCCGGTCATCGAAAATAAGCACCGGTTTAGGCGGCTCCTGCTGGTACGATCCGGCGGCAATAGCTGCATCAATCTCATACACCTGGCGTTTAAACGCGCACACAAATGCAGACGTTGAACAAGTGACCGTGTGCGGCCACTTGTCGGCGCTAAGCGTCACACTGTCACCGGTCACTTTAACAAACAGGCGGAACTCACTTGATAAGTGGCACCGTACCCGTGCGCTATTAGCGCCGTGCAAGAGGGTGACTGATTGCACCGACATTAGCGCCTCGTCGGTCGTGTCTTCGGGAATCAACGCAATAACGTTACCGATACGCATAAAAGGCTCCGGGCATAGCTGCTTAAAAACGCCAGTTGAAATATTTAGAACGAATAACGGGCGAGATTACCGTCCCCCGCTGACTCGTGGACGCGCCGACAGACACCGTTGCGGGCATTTGTCGGGTGCCTACTTGCGTCGTTGCATGGGCGCGCACGTTGCCGCCTGCCGACGATCCCGACACACGGGGAATGCTCACCCCAGGCTCAACGCGGGAAACGCCGTTGCTGTTGCCGTGATAGGTAGGCGCTGACGTGCAAGCAGCAAGGGTTAGAGCGCTTAGGGTTGCGACTGCGAGCGTTTTAATATTGCGGGTATTCATCAGGCAGATTCCTTATGGCTTAACGCTGGGTTCATCATGACTTTTATTGACCTAAACCAATAGTATTCGCAAGCACTGGTCGCTAGGTCGCGCTTGGTGCAAGGCGTGATCGGTTTGCCAGGTATTTGAAAGAACCAACCAAAGCCGTCTACGTCTTTCATAACGTGGTAGACATACCCTGGTAACGGCTCAGCTCGGAAATGATCTGGCTGGTATTCAGTCCACACCAGGACAGGCACCGGCACCAATGCATTGATTGCCTGACAATGCACATTGCGAGTAGGGGGGAAGGTGGCCGCTGAATGCATGGGGTGACTCCTACCGTTTACTGATTTTACTGGTGCGGTTGCCGCCGCGAGGTTCCAGTTTTCAACAAGGTCAGTATCTCAAAACCCACCTATAAATGCAATACATTTTAATATATTTTTTCCCCTCTAACTTTCCCATATATGCCCCCAACCCGCCGCGGCACATAGCATGGCCCAAACGGCATAGGGAATCTCAGACTCCTCATTTATCCAGCGACGCACCGAGCGCGAACTGATTCCCGACTCCTTAGCAAATTTCTCTGCCGTCCAACCTGTAGCCTGCAAGGCGGCGCTGATTTCCCCCCCGCTGGGGGCTAACCACTGACTAAATGGCATTTGTGTGGCGTCTCTAATCGACACCGCCACGCCTTCGACTTCATACGTTTTTCTAATTTCACTCATATCAATCACCTACGTTAGTTAAGAGGCCGGTAATCGTTACCGGCCTTCTGATCGTTAAACCCACCCCCTCTCTGCAAAACTAACAATATCGCCCGCACCTACAACAAAATGATCAAGCACACGAATATCAAAGAGTTCTAGCGCCGCTTTCAACCGCTCGGTAATTTTTCGGTCAGCGTCGCTAGGCTCGGGGCTACCCGATGGATGATTGTGAGCAAAGATAACGCCGCCCGCGTTGCGCTTTAGTGCCTCTTTGGCAACTTCACGGGGATACACTGAGGCTTGATCTAGCGTGCCTCTGAATAGCTCCACGCTCTCAATAACGCGGTGCTGGGTGTTCAGAAAAATCGCTACAAACACCTCATGCTCTTTGGCTTCAATTGCAAACCGTAAATATTGGCGAACCAGCTTAGGGCTAGTAAGCGCGTCAACTTCGCTGTTCACCTTGATTTCACGGTCTAGGATTGATGCCGCCTGGTCGATGATAGCTTGCTCGTTGATTGAAATTGCCATGGTGAGGGGATTCCTTCGTGTTATGACCTGGGCTAACTGCCTGGCCTTCCAAAACAGTATATAACACACCCCTTATAACGTCAACCCTTTATCATACGATTTATGCATTTTTCTCGGTAGTGGGTAGCCACAACCGGTGCCCGATGTTGACCAAAACGGGATGCTGGTGGCCGGAGGCCACGCA
>NZ_JABUZD010000129.1:24285-32855 GCF_014897875.1 Halomonas sp. 3A7M | reverse complement strand
GGCCACTTGGCCGCATCATGAAGGGCTTAGAGCGGAGTAAGTTGCTTTGTGAACCCAGTAGGCGGTCTTCAGCGGGCTTAAGCTGGGCGCTCAAGTGGCTAAATGTCGATATTAATATTACTCAGCCGGATGACCGGCTGGGTAAATGAATAAGGACAACAGGCAGTGGAAACGGCTCGAAATCGGGTTTTTCTACAGCCTCGTTAATCGCCGACTCCACCAATACGCTTGAACTCCGCGAACACGGCTACCCGCCACGCCACTACTTCCCACGTGAAGACGTACGGATGGAGTTACTCAGCGTTTCAGAAACCACCACATTTTGCTCATTCAAAGGGCATACGGTGACTTTCTCGCTGGGTGAACGCCAGGATATCGCCTGGAGCTACGAGCAGCCGATTGGCGGCTTGGAAGCTATCGCGGACAGGGTGGCGTTTTATGAGGAATTGAGCGAATGACGCTTTTTCGACCCAAAGCGGTAATTCTTGGAAATGTAGCCTAATTATAACTATTAATTATTTATGTCAATAGCTTGGAGTTGTTTTTTAGACTGCATTTGTCGGGTAAACATGCAGGCACGTTTATCCAATCATAAAATGGGCAGTCTAATATCTGTTAAAAGCTTCAAAGTGACCAACTGCCTTAAAGGTGAAATTTGAATCATTACAAGAACAGACTGATATGCTTCTTAGATGTCCTGGGCTTTTCAGCGATGGTCGAAAAGGCGGGAATTGAAGATATTTATAATAAATATTCAGAATTCGTCGATACTGCAAAAAACAAGGTTTTTTTGGAGTCCCTGAGGACTACGAAGGGCCTAGCAACAATTTTGAGATATCTGAGATTATTTCTGACTCAATACTTTTGATTTCCTATGATATCGATAATGTGGCTTCTGTTAATAATTTCATAGGGTCCATTAATTTCTTTTTAGAGATAGGCCTGAAAAATGGTTTTATGTTTCGTGGGTGCGTTAATCAAGGTGACATCATTTTTGATGAAGAGAGACGTATATTTTTAAGCAATGAGTTTAACGAGCTAGCAAAGTATGAGCCTCAAATCAATGCTCCCGTTTGCGTAATCTTTGAAAAAGCTAAAGCTACGGTCGTGTCCTCTTTGTTTGGAGGCGAAATCTCCAGTCATGGAGTGGCTCCCTCAAAGTCGTTGCCTGTAATTAAGTTTAATGTTCCTTTAAAAGGTAAAAAAGAAGAATCATTTTGGTGCGTTAATTACACATATTTTTGCAATCAAATCCATCTAAACGACGCGATGGAGTATCTGGAAGGTGATCCCGTAAAGAAGAGCAGCTTTATTCACTATATTGAATTCCTTGATGCGCTGCCAGAAGATAGGCTGATGCCTAACGAAGTTAATAGTGACGGGACCTTCGTAAAGGTTATGAAAAGCAGGAGCGGAATGCGAGTGGCGATCACGAATGGGATTGGCGACACCCTTCAAACGCCTATTCAATGGGGGTTTCCTCAGGTATTCATTAAGCCGCCAGAAGAAATAGAAATGAAAATAGATCCAAAAACAGGACAAGTTAGTTTCAATGCAAAGGGGCGATGGTATTAGGTAGTCTTCCAGGGTTAGAGTAATAGCTTTTAACAAGGCGTTGTTGTTGGATCAATTTTCCGCTGTGCTAAAAAATGGCCGCAAAGCGCGGCGTTATACATTGATCGAGCTAAATGATAAATATGAATAGTGAAGAAAACCTTAAAGGTGTGAAAAATATAAACATTCAGGTTAGAGGAAGCTATCCAGTAGTCAGCGCATATGAATTTGAATTTCTTAAAGAGATTCCAGATATACACCAGCTATGGCGTGAAAGTACTATTTACTTAATTGTTCAGCGCCCGTTGATGTATTTTAACAACCTTAGGATAGACGACGCGGGTCTAGTTAACTTTGATATATCTGACATGAGAGGTAACGTTCCTCTGACGGGAACCCTTGACCCATATTCAAGTGGATTGGCTAAGGACGGCGAAAATTATTCATTTAGCTTTCATCTTTACAAAGGTGAAGCCAAAGGGAAGAAATCTGTAGATTATGCGGCCGGATTTTCTATAGAAACAGAGTCCTTAGAGCATCTGGTAAGCATTACCCCACAAAAAATAATTCACTTGTCGGATTTAAATAGTCCAGGTTACAAAATATCAGGAAACTTGAACGACTATATTGACTATAGAGTCCATTACGTTGGTAAAGCTTTCAGTCAAGACATCTGGTCGCGATTGACAGGCCACGGAAATATGCAGTCAATTTTGACTAAAGAAACTGTGCTGGATAGCGTAAGTAACAGAAATTCGTTTGAAATATCACTAATATTGCTCGAAGTCGTTGGGTTTAACGAGGAAAATATTTTTCCTTATCAACCTTGGTTGCTTCGCTCGAACGTAACTCCTATTTTACACGATCTGGGAAGTGATGATGACGTCGATTCATTTATAAACTTTTACAAACCAATGGTGGATTTTAGCAGTCAAGAACTTACGAATGAAGTTGAAGCAATGCTGATTAATAAGTTTGATCCAGATTATAATAAAATCAAGTTCAAAAATTATCCAAACATAAAAAATGGAACTAGATCAAAAGGCTACTCTGAATCTAGCCTTGTGCTTGAGTGCAACCCAACCACCCTCGAGACAGACAAATTTAAATTGAGTGCTATTTTTGGCAAAGGCAGCGTATAACAAGCCAATGCACGCGGTGCCAGCTACGTTGCGCATTTTTTTGTGGTTTCGCTACGCTCCTTTATACCACAAAAATTGCTCCACTCTGCTGGCCTGGTGATTGGGGCGTTAGATTTACGAGTTGTCACTCAGGAGGTGATTTTGACGAAAAAAATTAAGGTTTTATCAAAAGATGAGGTGACAACTGGCGTCGATCAGTTTACTTCTGGATTAACACAGTATCTCGGCGAGCTAGGGCTCCCTAATGATCAGGTTCTTGTCCCGGTAAACGAGCGCCAGCGGGTGATTACCAATATTCCTGACGTAATTGAGTTGATAGACTCTGACAGGAAATCTACTTCAATTTACCTGTCGAAATTCATTGCTGCCTGTGGAGCCGGTCTATTTGATGCTGCGCTCAATTTTATTTGGGATGAAACTGTTGTAAACCTCCGTAATAAAGTTGCTCGCTTCGACTTGGAGTATTTTTATGACAGTGTAGTTACAGATACCAAGCGGAGGTCAAAGCTAAAGGATGCAGAAGACCTTCAAAAGATCGAAGAATGGGAGCTTATTCGAGGCTGTCATCTCACTGGCATTCTTTCTGATATTGGTTACAAACACCTTGATTACATAAGAGACATGAGGAACTGGGCCAGTGCTGCGCACCCAAACCAAAATGACTTGACTGGTTTCCAGCTAATATCTTGGCTGGAAACATGTATTCGAGAGGTGATTGCAAAAGAGCCAGAAGGGCCAGTAATCGAGGTAAAGCGATTTCTCAATAGCATCCGGAGTAACACGCTTGCCGAGCATGATGCCCAGTACATAAGAGTCGGAATTGAGAATTTGCCGCCTGAGCTTGCGACATCCTTGCTTAGAACTTTATTTGGGATGTATACAACAAAGGACGCAGCCGTACGGGTTAAAAACAACATAAAACTGGTGGCTGGTTCAGCCTGGAATGTGGCTCCAGATGAGGTTAAATATGAGTGTGGTTTCAAATATGCAACATTTGCTTCAAATGGAGAAGTAGAGCGTAAAGACGCGGCCAATGAATTTCTTTCAGTTGTGGGGGGCTTGCCATTTCTGCCAAGCGATACCCTTGCGCTAGAGATTTCAGAAAAAATCGACTGTCTCTTTGCTGCTCATACTGGTTTTAATAACTTTCACAATGAGCCAGCACACGCTCGTGCTCTTGATGCCTACGTCTCTTCGGCCGGAACGATTCCGGACGCTGTTCGCAAGTCTTATGTAAAGACCCTTGTGATGGCTAAGATTGGAAATGGGCACGGCATATCGGAAATGGCCGTACCGTATTATGACAGGTTAATATCGAAGTTCGGCGAGTCGGAGTTGCGGGAGGTTGCCCTTCTCCTAGCTGACCGGGAATTTGCCTCTCGAGTCGGCTTGAGGTCTTGCGTTTCAAACTTCAGAGCTCTGCTGGGAAAAATCGCACCGAAAACAACCAATCAAGTGATTCAACAAGCATTCGCTCAGATTCAAGGAGCTACTGACTCGCAGATTCCAAAACTTGGAAAGGATAGCTCCTATAAGCGGTTGTTGGGAATACAATAAGCATGCACCGAATGCCAAAACCTCTGCTTCTCTACGGCTTTGTTACTGGTGATGGCAGCGTTATACCAGCATTGTCTCAACATCCGCAATTGGCCGAAGACCGACACTATCAGCACCGCTAATGTCGGTCTTGATTACAGCCTTCTACATCCCACTAACCCTCATCACCTCCCTAGTAACCGCCTCATTCAACACCCCGCGTTTGGCTTCGATCAACGTGAGCCAGTCGCGGGCGCGGGTGATGCCGGTGTAGACCAGCTCGCGGGTGAGAATCGGGTTGATGGTGGGCGGTAGCAGCAGGGCGGTGTGCAGGAACTCCGAGCCTTGAGACTTGTGTACCGTCATCGCGAACACGGTTTCTACCGAGTGCAGGCGGGAGGGCAGCACCCAGCGGATGGGGCTATCGGCATCGCTCGTGGCACTTGATGAAGGAAAGGCCACTCTTAACAGCTTTTGTTGCGGATTGCGTGGATCCGGCACCGCCAGCGTTATGCCGATATCGCCGTTCATTAGTTTTAGGCCGTAGTCGTTTTGGGTGACCAGTACCGGGCGGCCTTCATACCAGCCTTTCTCTAACGTGTAGTCACTGCCGTAAAGTAGCTTTTCACTACGCAGGGTTTTGGCGATATGCAGGTTTAGGCCTTCTACTCCCCAGGGGCCTTTGCGCAGCGCGCATAGCAGCTGGAAGTGGCTGTAGGCACTTAGCACCTCGCTTGCCCAGGCGTTATAGGCCGCTGGGTTGTCCTCAAACGATTCCCCACGCGGGCGTTGCGCGTTCAGCACCTTTAGATAATGGCGATAGCCAGTGGGCGGGGCGATGGGCTCATGTTTGTGGTTGGTGCGGCCTTCGCCGCCATTGAGAAACTTGTCCGCACTACCGTGAATCACCAGCTTATCCAGCGCGGTGTCATCAGCAAGCGTTAGGTGGTGTAAGTCTGGGTAGCCATGGCGCAGCACGGCGTTAACGGCCTGCTGTTTTTCCCGGTCAGTTTGGGCGTGGCTGGGCTGGTTAATCGCCTGGGCTAACTGGCCGATACCGCTGTGTTCGTTAAAGCGGTGGCTTACCCGTAGCATGGTAATGGCTTGGTCGAGCGGCTGGCCGTCAGCATCCAGGTACTCGGGTGGCAGCGGCTGGCCGGTGGCGCTTTCCAGCCATTGGGCGGTTGCTGGGGTGTAGTGGGCGGCTTCGGCGCGGCGGCATAAATCGCCAAGTACCGAGCCAGCTTCTACCGAGGCTAGCTGGTCTTTGTCCCCCAACAGCACGCACTGGGCATTGGCGGGCAGGGCACTCAGCACGGCGGCCATCATTTCTATATCCACCATGGACGCTTCGTCGATCACCAGTACATCCAGCGCTAGCGGGTTGGCGGCGCTGTGGCGGAAGTGGCGGGTGTCGGGTCTTGCGCCTAATAAGCGGTGAAGTGTGGTGACTTCAGTTGGGATTGCGGCTTTTAGCTGTTCTGTGGCCTCATTTTCGCGAGCTGAAGCTCCCTCCCACAAAGCTTCCTTCCACAAAGCTCCTTCCAGCAAAGTGGCTAATCCTTTGAAGGGGAGTTGGCTGACTTGCCCGGCGATGGATTCATTCAGGCGGGCGGCGGCTTTACCGGTGGGGGCGGCTAGGCGAATGCGCAGCGGTTGGCTGGGTAAGTGAGCCAGTTGCAGGGTTTGCAGCAGGGCGAGCAGGCGCACCACGGTGGTGGTTTTGCCGGTGCCGGGGCCGCCGGTAATAATGCCGAAGCGGCTGCGGGCGGCCAGGGCGCAGGCGGTTTTTTGCCAGTCGAGGCCGTCGCTTGGCTTGAACAGAATATGCAGGGCCTGGGGGAGAAGGCCAGGGTGACTATCGTCACCCATCGCCCAATAAATTGGCCTCCTACAACGGTTATCAGTTGCCGTCGTGGCGTTATCATTCACCGCCTGTGTGTGTGCGGTGTTTTCATCTTCTAGGCGGCTGGCGATTTGCTGGTGCAGGGTTTGCTCGTACTGCCAGTAGCGGCGTAGGTAGAGTCGTGCGTCTGAACCTGAATGAGTAGTCACTACCACCAGCGGCGTGTTGCCAGGGCCTTCGCTGGTGAGCAGTGGGTGATGCAGCGCGGCTTGCCATTCGCTTAGCGTGAGCGTTGCCAGCACGTCGCTGGGCAGCGGTGGCGGGTCGGTTAAATCATCCCCTTCTGGCGGTAGCGAAAGGGCGAAATCCGGTGCGTTAAGCGTGGCGTTCAAATCTAGACACACATGGCCTCGGCCTAGCTGGTGGCTGGCCAGGGCGGCGGCTAACAGCAGCAGCGCGGGGGCATCCGGTGCTTCTGCCGCTAGAAAGCGCACCAGGGCGCGGTCTAAATCGCGCAGCCAACCCCTGGCTACCCAGCGCTCGCATAGGGTTAGTAATTCAGTGGTATCGCTTAACGCAGGGTGAGCGCTCACTGGCGTGGAAGCCGTGGTGGGCTGGGCATCCTGTGTTTCAACGGCATCGCCAAACAGGTCGAAGGTGTGGGTGTCTTTAGGCTTACTCATACCGTCGCTTCCTGTGCGGGGCTTGAAAATGATGCGCCTGCAAACAGGCTATCCAGTGCTTCGATCAGTTCAACCGGGGCGGGCTCGGAAAATACCCCGCGCCCTGGGCTGCGGCTGCCGCGCAGAAATACCGTCATCGAACCGCCTAGATGCTGGTGCGGGTCGTAGTCGGGCAAGCGCGCTTTTAGCAGCCGATGCATAGCCAGAAGGTAAAGCGCGGCCTGGAGGTCGTAGCGCTTGGCCAGCAACGCATGACGCAAGGCGTCCGGTTCGTAATCGCTGTCATTCGGCCCTAAATAGTTCGATTTCCAGTCCAGCACGTAAAAGCGCCCCTGGTGCTCGAAGGCTAAATCGATAAAGCCTTTCAGCATGCCGTTTAGGGTGTCGGCATCCAGCGCTGGGCGCTCAACCCCTGGCAGTAAGTGCTTGCTTACCAGTGCATCAATCGCCTGGGTGTTGACCCGTTGGGCGGCTAGCCAGAACTCTAGCTCTACTTGGTAGCTGGTGAGTTCGGTGAGCGCGACGCTTTGTTGGTTTGGCGCGGCCAGCGGTAACGGCGTGGTGAGCAGCGCTGAAAGCCAGCCAGCCAGTGGTTCCTGCCATGCTTGCCAGCCGCGTAGCTGTACGCGCCGCCATAGCATGTCGTTGAGTGAATCTTGATCGTTGGCAGCGGCTGCAAAGCCTTGTCTGCCTGCCCATTCCAACAGCCCGTGCAGGAAAGTGCCCGGCCCTGGCCCCCTGGGAAATTTATGCAGATGAAATGTTTCCTGCTGGGCCAACTGGGATAGTTCCTGCGGCTCATCCAATACTTCAAACGCGGTGGCTTCCTGGGCGGTGGTGGGCTCCAGTGGCGTGGCCGTGGGGGCGGTGAGCGTGCCGGAAAGGCGCAGCGCCGAGTAGCTGGCAATCCACCAGTGTTCCTTGGCTGGGCGCGTGGGCGTGCGGGCGTGCCCAAGCGCGGCGCTTTGTTCTGAGAGAGCAAGGCGCTGGGCAGTGGGGGCCGGTGGCTCGCTGACAGCAATCTCGCTGCCTTGAACCAGCGCTTCCAGCGCGCTGGTTAGCTCTGCCGGTGCAATCATTTTTCCGCCGCTAATCAGGTAGCCGAGGGCGCTATTTTCCAACCCTTGGAGCGGGGCTAGCCCCAGCCAAGTCGCGTGGCGGGCGCGGGTCAGCGCTACATAAAGCTTGCGCAGGTCTTCCCCTAAACGTTCGCGATCGGCGGTGGCCTGTGTTTCTTCATCTGCGTTTAGGCTGAGCTGAAGGTTGCCGTGGGCGTCGTGCCAGCGCAGCGGTATGTCTTTATCGCTTACCGGGCGGTGGTTGGCGATAAACGGCAGGAATACCAGCGGGTACTCAAGCCCTTTGGATTTGTGGATGGTGACCACTTTGACCAAATCCGCGTCGCTTTCCAGGCGCAGCTTGTGGCTATCGCCGTGGCTTTCCGGGTCGGCAATGGCTTCATACAGAAAGCGAATCAGCGCGTGTTCGCCATCCAGTTCTGCGCTGGCTTGCTGCAGCAATTCGCCTAAGTGCAGCAGGTCGGTGAGCAAGCGCTCACCCTCTTCGAATTCCCCCAGTAGGCGGGCGGGAATGTCGAAATCCACCATCATACGGCGTACCAGCGGTAGCACACCTTGGCGCTGCCATAGGCGATGATAGTGGCTGAATTGCTCCACCCGCCCTTCCCAGGCCAGCTCGTTTTGTTGCAGGTGATCAAGGTCGGCTAGGCTCAGCCCCAGCACGGGCGTCGCCAAAGCGGCGCGCAGGTGAGCTTCGGCTTGGCGAGAGCTGGCCAGTGGCTCGGCGCAG
>NZ_JABUZD010000129.1:0-24222 GCF_014897875.1 Halomonas sp. 3A7M | reverse complement strand
AGCTTGGCCATGGGCGAGCTAAATACCTTATCGTGGTCGGAAAGGTAAACACTCTTCACCCCTCGGCTGGCCAGCGCTAAGCGAATGGCGCGGGCTTCCAGCAGGCCGTTGACCAGCACTGCCATATCGGAAGGTTTTAGCGGGCTTAGCTCATCGCCTTTCTGGAAGCCGCTTTGGCCTTGTTTATTGCCACTTTGCGCTGCCGCGAGCAGTTCCACCATATAAGAGGCGCAGCGTTCGGCCATTTCGGTCTGGTAGGCGGTTTTGGAAAGTGGCTCTTCGCTTGTTAACGGCCACAGCGTCATGGCAGGCAGCGGCTGGCCTTGGTGGACCAATTGTTCGTCGCGGCCTTTGGCGGCTACTGATAAGAACGGCAGCGGGTTTTCGCCGCCTGATTGGCGAAATAGAAACGCCCCAGCCGGATGCTGATCGGCGTAGTGGAAGCAGTGATTGACGGCTTCCACCATGGCGCGGCTGGAACGGAAGTTGGTGCCCAGCGTGACGTGGCGGCCTGCGGTGTCTTGGCGGGCCTGCAGGTAGGTGAAAATATCCGCACCGCGAAAGGCGTAGATGGCCTGCTTGGGGTCACCGATCAGTAGCATAGCGGCGTCGCGGCGGGGGGGGGCGACGTCATAGACCGCGTTAAAAATGCGGTACTGAATCGGGTCGGTATCTTGGAACTCGTCAATCAGCGCGACGGGAAACTGGCGCAGAATCTGCGCGGCCAGGGCGTCTTTGTTGGGGCCTTGCAGGGCGCGGTCTAAATGGGTGAGCAGATCGTTGGGGCCCATTTCAGCACGGCGTTCCTGCTCGCGCTCCATACGTAGTTTGCACCACTGCACGGCGTGAATCAGCAGGTCGTTGCGCGGTTCGGGTAAGGCGTTGAGAGCGGCGGGCATGTCCGCCAGCGCTTCCCAGGCGGCTGGGCAGGGTGGCGCGCCGTCTTTCCATATCTCGGCCATACCGTCTGGAGTCAGGCGTTTCCAGGCGGCGGGGGTAAGTGCGGGGCGCTCAAGGTCGCTCTCGCACCATTCGCGCAGTGCGCCTAGCCAGCTGGCGCGGCTTTTGGCGTTGAAGCTTTGGCCTTTGAAGGCTTTACGTTTGGCGGCCTCTTCCAGAGCGGGCACTAGTTCATCTAGCCAAGCTGGCCAGGGAGCTTTTAGCGTGCCTAATGTGGCGCTGCGTTCGGCTTCGGCAGCGCTTAGTGTGTCGGCTGGCGCGGGGCGCTGGCTGCCCAGAGCGTCGCTTTCGTGGAGCAGTTTGCGCACATCTTCGTGGAGTTTATCCGGCGATTTCCAGTAGCGGGTAATGCTGCCCAGGGCGTCGGCATCCAGCGGGTAGTAGAAGGTGCGCCAGTAGTCGCGCACCACTTCTTGCTCCAGTTCGCGCTGGTCGTTTTCCAGGTTGAGCGAGAACAGGCTGCCGCTATCGAAGGCGTGTTCGCGCAGCATGCGGTAGCACCAGCTGTGGATGGTGGAAACGGCGGCTTCGTCCATCCATTCGGCGGCCAGTTCTAGGCGGCGGGCGCAGGCGGGCCAAGTGGCCTCTTCGTATTGCTCGCGGAGCTGGATGAGCAGAGAGTCTGAACCAGCATCATCAATGGCCCTAAACACCGCAGCGGCTTCCACCAGCCGGTGGCGGATACGTTCACGCAGTTCCTGGGTGGCGGCATTGGTGAAGGTGACTACCAGAATTTCCGGCGGGGTGAGCGGGCGCACAAAGGCGCTGTCATCTTCGCTGTGCTGCCCGCCCAGCACCAGACGCACGTAGAGCAGCGCAATGGTGAAGGTTTTGCCCGTGCCCGCGCTGGCTTCAATCAGGCGGCTGCCGTGAAGCGGTAGCGTAAGTGGGTTAAGCGGGGCGGGCTGACTCATCACGGGTCTCCGAAAGTAAAGCGCCCCAGCGCGGGGCCAAGACTGTATGAGTGCCCCGCCACCTGATAATCTTGTCGCCAAGCCACTCTTAGGACGCTTAGTTTACGCTACCAGCGGCTTCGGTTCACTTACACGTAGGGATCTCATGCTGACCTCGCTTCTGGATAATGACTTCTACAAAATCACGATGCAGAACGCCGTGATCAAACGCTTTCCCTATGCACATGCACGCTACGCATTTATCAATCGTGGCCAGCACGCGTTTCCTGAAGGCTTTGGTACTGCGCTCCGCCACGAGGTCGATAAAATGGCGGCGCTTCGCCTGAGCGATCAGGAAAAGCGCTACCTGGAAGTTACCTGCCCTTATCTTGACCCGACCTATCTCGATTTTCTGGCCGGCTTCCGTTACGAACCCTCCGAAGTAATCATCGAGCAGCAGGGCAGTGAGCTTTCGGTGGTCATCGAGGGGCCTTGGTACCGCACGATTTTATGGGAAGTGCCGCTGATGGCGTTGATCAGCGAACTTTGGTATCGGCTACGTGGCGTCTCGGTGACCCATGATGACGATGCACTGATCGAGCAACGCACCCAGGAGAAGATCGAGCTTTATCGCCGCTTAGGGCTGAAAATTGCCGAGTTCGGCACCCGGCGGCGTTTCTCCTTTGCGGTTCACGATCGAGTGGTGGAAGCGCTGCGTCACTACGGTGGTGAAGCCTTCAGCGGCACTAGCAATGTACTGCTGGCCATGCGCCACGACGTGAAGCCGATAGGCACCCACGCTCACGAGTGGTTTATGTTCCACGGTGCCCGCTTTGGCTTCAAAATGGCCAACAGTCTTGCCTTAGAGCACTGGGTGGATGTGTATCGTGGCGATTTGGGGATTGCTCTAACGGACACCTTCACATCGTCCGCTTTCTTCGACAGCTTTGATAAAAAATTCGCCAAGCTGTTCGACGGCGTACGCCATGATAGCGGTGACCCGATTGAGTTTGCCTCCCAAACCATCGCGCACTATGAACGCTTGGGAATTAACCCACTGAGCAAAACGATCATTTTTTCGGATGCCTTAACGCCGGAAAAAGTCGAGCGCATTCAAGCGTTTTGTCAGGAACGAATTGGGATGGCGTTTGGCATCGGCACCAACTTCACTAACGATGTCGGCGCTGAGCCGATGAATATGGTGATCAAAATGGTCGAGGCGCGCCCTGAAGGACAGGGCTGGCTGCCGGTGATCAAACTCTCCGATGTGCCGGATAAGCATACCGGCGACCCGGAGATGATTTCGTTAGCAAAGCGGATACTCTCGTTAAGCGAGACGAGTATTTAAGCTGGTTTTATGCTGGCCTAAAGAACCCGCATCACTAGGATGCCTGCCACCCATAGGCCAGCGCCAAAACTGGCGTGCGCGAAAAGACTACGCAGCCTGGCGGTGGTTGGCTGCGGTGTCTTGCGGGCGGCAATCCCTGCGCCCATACCCGGCTGCAGGATTAGAAACGGCGCAATTACCGTTATCACACCGAAGCCTAACGCCGGTATGAGTGTGGGTCGTGCCAGCCAGTTTGGCCCAACCAGCACTAAAAATATGATCGCAAAAGCGATGCCAATCAGGTAGTGGGCCAGCCATCCTAGCGCCATTTCTGCCCGAATCGGGGCGCTTTCACCAATCGGCCGGTGGATGAACCTGCCCTTTGGCAAGTGCCCTAGCCAACGCCCGACCATGGCGTAATTCAGCGAGGGAATACCCAGTAGCCGCTTCTGCAGCAGCGCGACTATGTCCATAAAAGCGGTTGCTCCCAGGCCGAGCAGTAGCGCATCGGTCAGCAGCGCACTCATTGCTGTGCTCCTGGCATTTTTGCCCCGGTCGTTTCTGTGCTTGTTATCTTTGCTCTTGTTAACGGTTTAGCAACGGCGTATGGGCGGCTGTGCGTATTGAAAACAGGCATGCTTGTTAGACTCCTGACAGTGTGGATAGAAGTGTGGGTGGATACGTAAGGGAGAAGCGTTGTAGCCTATTACTTCAAGTCAACTTTAAGTCAAGTGCCATGCTCGATATTTCCGAACTGTCTCGAAAAAGCGGTATTCCTGCCTCGAAATTGCGCTATTACGAGGAAGTTGGCCTGATTAGGTCGGTAGGGCGCAATGGTCTGCGGCGGGTTTTCGAGACCAGCGTTTTAACACGCTTGTCGCTGATTGCGTTGGGGCAGGTCGCGGGTTTTTCACTGGCCGAGATGCGCGACATGCTTGGCACGCAACGGCAGCCGGAAATCGACCGTGAAGCGGTGAGCGCTAAGGCAGATCTTCTCGACCGCCACATTAACGAACTGACAGCCCTTCGTGACGGTTTGCGTCATGTGGCGACCTGCACCGCGCCGAGCCATCTGGAGTGCCCGACGTTTCAACGTCTTATGCGCATCGCATTGGCTCGCCAGACTGGGCGAAGGCCCGAGCAGAAAAAACGCCTTACGCAGAAAAACAGCCGTGCCAAGCAGAAAGGGAGTAAACCCTGATCACCACATGGGCACGGTTGAGCTTGAATAGGGGCTATGCGAGGCGCTTAACGCACTACGATGCCGCTTTCTTGGCGTTATCTTTGTTCGCATCACCTTTCTTCGCATTACCTTTCACGGCGTAAAACAGCGGGGCGTACAGCGCTTCCGTGAGTTCGGCAAAGGTGTGCTTTTCGTTGGCGGTGCGGTCGAAAAACAGCCGCTCGAAGCGGGGCCATTGGTGGCCGAGATAAGGGCTCTGGTCGGCTTCGCCGGTGGTTTTAAATCCGCTCTCATAGACTTTTTCGGCTGCGGCGTAGGCGTCGCTTTCCCTGCCTTTCTCAATCGCAATGTCAGGTGTCCCCAGTTTTGTCAGCCACGCAAAGGCGGCCTGAGGGGCTAGCGGAAGCGGCACTTCTAGGCCGTGTTGCCAAGCGCTTAGCTGGGTTTCCAGGTGGGCGCGGGCGGTGTCGGCAGCGATAGGTTCCAGGGTGATATTGCCGGCCTTGGAAAGTAACTGGGTGTTCATCGGACCGCTGAGATTGCCAGCCAGATGGGCAACCCAGTGGCGTAGCAGCAGATGCCACTGGTACTTACTGTTCTTGATCAGACTACTGCTGAGTAAAAGCAGGCGGCAGCGGTTGCCTGCATCATCCTGGCGTAGCTCGCCCAGCCAGTCTTCCAACGTAATTCCGTTACTACCTTCCAGGTGAATAGCTGCCGGGTCACCTAGCGCAATCGGCCAAGCGTCCAGGGCTTCTTCGTAGTCGCTGAACAGGGCTTCCATGGGTCCTGCTAAGGCATCGCGCATGCGCTCGCCAAAGGCACCCATGGCCAATACGCCTTGGCCCTGAAAACGCTCAAGGGCTGCGTGCAGTGCTTCAATGCGTGGCTCGCCGCGGTCAATGGCGTGGCGCTGGGCGGCGATCAATTGGTCTTGTAGCTGCCAGTTTTGCAGGCCATCCAGGGCGAACGGTTCTTCGTCTAGCTCGGCAATCGCTTCCTGCTCGAAATATACTCCCAGCCGGGTATTGAAAAAGGCGCGTACCGGCTCGCGCAGGAATTGACCTAACTGGCCAAGCGTCAGGTTGGTGGGGATGTTTTCCGGTGGGGGAAGTGTCGGATGGGCAGCTTGAGGCGTGCGCGGTGTGTGTACCTCGCGCCATTCATGTGCATAGGTAAACAGTCGCGAGGCTTGCGGGTTGCTAGCAAAATAAGCGCGGCTAAACGGCTGCAGCGGGTGCTCGGTGGTTAGCGCTTCCAGCAGCGGCGTGCCGTTCTCGATCTGCCAGCCTGCTTCCAGGTGGTCACGCAGTTGGCCGACCAGTACCGAAGGCGGTAGCGGGGTGTTGTCGATTTGGCTTCTGCCTACCCAGCTTATGTAGAGCTGGTCGCGGGCGGAGAGCAGCGCTTCCAAAAACAGGTAGCGGTCGTCTTCCCGGCGGGAGCGGTCACCGGGGCGGTAGTCACTGCCCATCAAATCAAAATCTAGCGGTGGATGAGAGCGGGGGTACTCACCGTCGTTCATGCCTAGCAGACACACGCGCTTAAACGGAATGGCGCGCATGGGCATTAGCGTGGCGAAGTTGACCGCACCGGCTAGAAAGCGTTGGGAAAGGCTGTGTTCATCAATCTGTGCCAGCCAATGTTCGCGCACCATGGAGAGCGGCAGCGGTTCGGTTAACTGGGCTTCCTCGCTGCTTTCCAGCATTTGCTGCAAACCGTTTTCTAGCTTGGTGAGCATTACGCTTTCTTGGGCGTCGTCGGTCAGGAAGAAGGTTTCCAGCAGCGTGCGTAGTCGCGCTACCCAGTTGGCCGCATCGGTGGGCTGGCAGAAGGTTTCCCAGGTCTCTTCGAGCTTTTCCAACAAGGTGGCTAACGGCCCGGCAAGGCCCGCTTCCAGCCCGCCGATATCGTCAAACGGCTCGATTCCTTGCCAAGCGTGGCCTTCGCCCACGGTGTAGCCGAGCAGCAAGCGGCGCAGGCCAAACGCCCAGGTGTTTTGGCTTAACCCGCCGGGTAGCTCAAGCGTCTGGCGCTGCTTGGCATTCAGCCCCCAACGAATGCCTGCACCCTCCATCCAGCGCTCGAGTACCGGTAGGTCGCGCTCTTCCAGTCCAAAGCGCTGGCGCAGGGCGGGTACATCGAGCAGATCCAGTAAGTCGCTGACCGAAAGGCGCAGCTCAGGTAGGCGCAGCAGCTTTTCCAGGGCAATCATTAGTGGCAGGCGGTGGCGGCTGGCTTGGTCGGAAAGCGTATAGGGAATATGCCGTGGGTCGTCATTTTGTAGCTGGCCAAACACTGCGGCGATATGCGGCGCGTAGCGGTCGATATCTGGCACCATGACGATAATATCCCGCGGGCGCAGGTCGGGGTCGGCGCTAAAGGCGGCCAGCAACTGGTCGTGGAGAATCTCAACTTCCCGCTGAGGGCCATGGGCAATATGAAACACTATGGAATCATCTGCCGAGCTTAGCGCGGGCCAGTGGGTTTGGGTTTCCGCCACGGGGCGCAGTTCGCGAATATCATCTTGCAGTTGGCTGAGCAGGCAGTCGCGATCAACGCCGTTAAACGGCTCAAACATATCGATCCGCAGCGCCTGCTGCTCAAACAGGGTTTGGTAGTTGCCCGAATCGTCGTGTTCATCCAGCAGGCGCAGGTAGTCGCGGCCCTGTTTTCCCCAAGCGGCGAGTAGCGGCTGAGCGTGAAGATGCAGGGCATCGTCGGCGTCGCCAGTGCCCAATACATCCAACGCTTCGGGCATACCGGTTTTGCGCCGCTGGCGGTAGCGGTTGGCGCGCAGTAAATCTTTGTGCTCGATGATATCTGCCCAGTAGAACTGGCAGGGGTTGTGCACACACAGCACGATTTGGCAGCAGCGAGAGAGTGCCGCCAGGGCTTCCAGGGTTTGTTGGGGCAGCGATGAAATACCAAAAATAATCAGCCGCCGAGGCAAACCGCGCGGGCAGGGCTGGCCTTCCAATTGTTCAGTCGCTTTCAAAAAGCGCCGATGCACCTGGGCGCGGCTACTGTTGATGCCTGCATCGCCTTGGGTGGCGGCGACATCTTCGCGCAGAATGCGCCATAGCTCGGGCTGCCAGCGCTGGTGCTCTTCCAGCGGGCGGGGTTCGCCCCGAGCGGTAATCAGCACGTCATCACCGTTGGCCCAGGCATCCAGCCAGTCAGCGCGGTAGACCTGATACTGGTCGAACAAATCCGCCAGTCGCTCGGCCAGTTGGTAGTGCTTGCGCTGGTCGCGGTCGACTTCCAAGAACTGCGCCAGCGGCGCGAACACTTCTTGCCCCGCTAGCGTGGGCAGTAGGCGCAGTAGCCGCCATACCAAGCGCGATTTATCAAACGGCGAGGTTTCAGGCACCGCGTCGCCATCTTGATCAACGTGGGTGAGCACCGTGCGGTAGGCCTGCCATAGAAACCGCGCGGGCAGCATGACATCCAGCGCGGCGGCGATACCTGCGCCGCCATTCTCTGGGTCTTCCGCCAACGCTAACTTTAACCACTGCCCAATGCCGTTGCTCTGCACCAGAATGGTCTCGTTTTCCAACGGTCCCAACGGGTGCAAGCGCATCCACTGCACCGCCAGCCCGCGCAAGTCTTCCAGGCGGTTAGCGTGCACCACCATAAAGCCAGGGGTAAGCGACGTTGGCGAGAATGGCGTTGGCGAGCAGTGTGAATTGGCAGACATGCGGTGGTGTTCCTTCACGGCATTAGGCATTGGGAATAGCGCGTAGCGCTATGGTGCCATAAGTTAAGTGCCTTGCGGGATGCGCGTTATATCGCCAAGCTATGTGGATACCGTGCGTAACGCGATGCGAGTCAAGCAAAGAGGAATTCCCCATGACCGAGCCGACTAATAATACCCGCCGCCATTCAGCCCAGGTGGTGGATGGCCCTGGCAAGGCGGCCAGCCGTGCAATGCTGCGGGCGGTGGGGTTTAACGACGATGACTTTACCAAGCCCCAGGTGGGCGTTGCCTCTACCTGGAGCATGGTGACCCCGTGTAATAGCCACATCGGTGAGTTAGCAGAGTTCGCCCGCGACGGTGCCGACGCGGCGGGTGGTAAAGGGGTGATCTTTAATACCATCACTATTTCCGATGGCATTGCTAACGGCACCGAAGGCATGAAGTACTCGCTGGTTTCCCGCGAGGTGATTGCCGATTCCATTGAAACCGTGGCGGGCTGTGAAGGCTTTGATGGGCTGGTGGCGATTGGCGGTTGCGACAAAAATATGCCGGGTTGCGTGATGGGCTTGGCGCGGCTGAATCGCCCCAGCGTGTTTGTGTATGGCGGCACCATTATGCCCGGTAAAGGCCATACCGATATCGTGTCGGTATTTGAGGCGATGGGCGCACACTCCCGTGGTGATATTGATCTGATCGAGCTCAAAAACATCGAAGAAACCGCGATTCCTGGCCCGGGTTCCTGTGGCGGTATGTACACCGCCAATACCATGGCATCTGCCATTGAAGCATTGGGCATGAGCCTGCCGGGCAGCTCGGCGCAGAACGCCATTTCCCAAGATAAGCGCGATGACTGTAAAGCGGCAGGCGAGGCCGTGCTGGCACTGCTGGCCAGTGACATCAAGCCTTCTGACATCATGACCCGCGAAGCGTTTGAGAACGCGATTACCGTGGTAATTGCGCTGGGCGGTTCTACCAATGCGGTGCTGCATTTGATTGGCATGGCGCGCACCATTGGCGTGGAACTGACCCTTGCCGACTTCACCGAGATCGGCAAGCGCGTGCCGGTGGTCGCTGACCTGCGCCCCAGCGGCCACTATATGATGAGCGAGCTGGTGGCGATTGGTGGCATTCAGCCGCTGATGAAAATTCTGCTGGAAGCAGGACTGCTGCACGGCGACTGCTTAACAGTGACCGGTAAAACGCTGGCCGAAAACCTGGAAGAGGTTGAGCCTTATCCCATGGATCAGCAGATTATTGCGCCGTTGGGTAACCCGCTTAAAGCCGAAAGCCATCTGCGCATTCTGTTTGGTAACCTGGCGCCGGAAGGTGCAGTGGCCAAAATTACCGGTAAGGAAGGTACGCGCTTTAGCGGTTCGGCGCGGGTGTTTGGCTCTGAAGAAGAGGCCCAGGCGCGCATTAACGACGGCACCGTGGTGGCGGGCGATGTGGTGGTGATTCGCTATGAAGGCCCGAAAGGCGGCCCCGGCATGCGCGAAATGCTTACCCCAACGTCTGCGATTATGGGGCGTGGCCTGGGTAATGATGTGGCGTTGATTACCGATGGGCGTTTCTCCGGCGGCAGCCATGGCTTTGTTGTCGGGCACGTATCACCGGAAGCCTTCGATGGCGGCCCGCTGGCGCTGGTACAGGATGGTGATGCCATCACCATTGATGCCGAAGCCGACACCATTGAAGTGGACATCAGCGATGAAGAGATGATGCGCCGCCGTGCCGCCTGGCAGCAGCCAGAACCGCGCTACCGCAAAGGCGTGCTGGCGAAGTATGCCAAGCTGGTCAGTTCTGCCAGTACCGGTGCAGTAACCGACTAACCTGCATATCAATACGTGAAGGTGCCTGTATCAGCCCGCGGGTGCCTCATTCGCTCGTGCCTCGCGAGATTCGTTACCACGCGCTACTTAAATCATTGAACAGGAAGATTTTGTAGCGCGGTGTAAGCGTCAGCGCACCCGCGTTGATGAAGCCCCTGCGGATGATCGTGCACACTGTCATCACTGTGTCAGCTTTAAACGGTAGGTTAGGCCTTTTGTCCACATGGGGAAGCTTACGCTATGGCTGAAAAGCACCATCTGAACGAGCGGATAAGCGAGGTGTTTTGGGCGTTTTTGGCCTTGGGATTAACCTCGTTTGGCGGGCCGGTGGCTCACCTGGGCTACTTTCGTACGGCTTTTGTGGAGCGCCGACAGTGGTTAAGCGAAAGCGCCTACGCGGATCTTGTGGCGCTGTGCCAATTTTTGCCGGGGCCTGCCAGTAGCCAAGTGGGCTTTGCTTTGGGGTTAATGCGTGCCGGGCCTTGGGGTGCGGCCATGGCGTGGCTGGCATTCACGCTGCCTTCCGCCATAGTACTGGTGCTGTTCGCGTTTGGCGCGGCGGTACTGGATGGCCCGATTGCCAGCGGCATCATTCATGGCTTAAAAGTTGTCGCGGTAGCCATTGTGGCCCACGCGGTGTGGGGCATGGCGCGTAACCTTTGCCCTGATAAAACCCGGGTGGGAATTGCGCTGGCGGCAGTGTTTGTAGTGGTCATGGCCAGCGGGCCGCTGGGGCAGGTAGCTGCGATTGTGCTAGGCGGTATAGCGGGGTTGGCACTGTGCCGTATGGTTGCCGCTGCTACGCCCAGTGAACCACTGCAGTTTCCGGTATCCCGCCGTGCAGGCTCGGTGGCGTTGGGGCTGTTCGCTGCGCTGCTGATACTACTGCCGCTAATGGCAGGCAGCGCTGGGTGGCTAACGGTGGCAGATGCGTTTTATCGTTCTGGTGCGCTGGTATTTGGCGGTGGGCATGTGGTGCTGCCGCTGCTGGAAGCGGAAGTGGTGCAATCCGGCTGGGTTAGCGCAGATGAGTTTTTGGCAGGCTATGGGGCTGCCCAGGCGGTGCCAGGGCCGCTATTCACCTTTGCTGCCTACTTAGGCGCGCTACTACCCGGTATGAATGGCGTGGTTGGCGCGCTGCTGGCGCTGTTGGCGATCTTTATTCCTGGCTTTTTGCTGTTGGTGGGAGTGTTGCCCTTTTGGAATCACTTTCGCCGCTGGCAGAGCGCTCAGGCGTTGATGCGCGGCGCTAACGCGGCAGTGGTAGGTATTTTAGGCGCGGCGCTGTATCAGCCGGTATGGACCAGCGCGATTATTGGGCCTTATGAATTTGTTTTGGCGCTGACAGGCTTTTTACTGCTGACCGTCTGGAAGCTACCGGCGTGGATTGTGGTGATCGTCATCGCCTTGGGTGGGGTAGTGATCACGCTGTAGTGTCACTACCCCAACCGGTTTAAACGCGGCTTACTCTTACCGGAAGGCCTTGGCGCACGCTGGCGCCGCTAATCGGTTCAAGCCAGGTGCCGCCTACCTCCCGTGTAGGGTCTTGAAAGCCCAGGTCGTTGATGTTGATACCTGCGCGCATCCAGGGCATATCTGGCTGGGATTGACCGTCAATGATGTGTGGCGTGGCACCTAAATCTTTGTGCCCGTAGCCGTGCTCAATGCCTAATGCACCGGGCACAACGCTTTCGCTCACCAGCGCAAGCCCCACTATGCTTCCGCCTGGGCTTTCAATGCGGATGGTGTTGCCATGCTGGATGCCGAAGCGCTCGGCATCTTGGCGGTGCATTTGCACAGGGTTATACGGCTTGATCATTCTTAGCCGCTCGTTACCAATGGCGTAAGAGTTCATCAGGTTAGACTTGAATGAAAACGCTAGCAGCGGCCACTCCTGCTCGGAAAAAACCTCACGCATGGGTTGCTTGTTGGCGAGCTGTGGCAATTTGTGACAGGGCACGCCGCTATTGGGTAACCCGTTAGTGGTATCAATGCTGGTGCCCACCGCTTCGTTATACACACACAGCGTTTTTTTCCACTGATGTTTCAGGTGTTCGCCAACAAAGTGTTCGCTGGCATCCTCGAAGCGCCCGCCCCGGGCGTAAAGGTAGGCAACGCGGCCGCGCTCGTCGGCTTTAAGTGTACGTTCGAGTTTGGGCAGTAGCGGGGCAATGCCGCCATGGGTAATGTCCGCGGCGTTCGCTTCGGGCAGTGGTTCATCTTGAAAGGCAATATTGGCGGCCGCCCGTAGGTAATAATCTTCAGCGCGGTTGAGCGGGTGAAGATTGCCGTCGGCATCGGGAATAGCGTTGTCGCCGAAGCCTGGCAGCCCTAGCCGTTTAGCAACGGCGATAAAGAAGCTGTCCATGGATACCGGCTCGCCTTCGGCGGTTTTTTGCTGGCGGGGTTCTACCACTGGCCAGCAAGCGGTGGAGAGTTTACCCAGCGTGCCTTTCCAGGAGCCTGCAAAGCCCCATACTTCGTACATCACCGAATCAGGCACAATGTAGTCGGCATAGCGGTTGGTTTCATTGATAAACCCATCGATTGCAACAAATAGCCCCAACCGTTTGGGGTCTTTCAGCTTATCAACAATTACCCCTTTCAGGCCCGCTTGACCATAAATTGGGTTAGCCATACAGCCAATCACCGCTTTGATCGGATAGGGGTAGCCATCCAATGCGGAAGGTAAGTGCTCGGTGAGCGTTGGCGGTGCCAATGAACGCCAGGGCGCTTTCGCGGGATAGGGGTTTTCGTCTGCCGCGACCTTGCGCTGGTACTCCGATGATTTCTCATAGGGAAAACGTGAACGGGAGAGGAACACCCCTTGGGGCCCACGTTTGCCAGGGAAGTTGGCGAGGTCGTAGCGGGGGCCTTCGCCGGTGCCGCTGTAGGTGCCGCCGCCCACGGCGCTGCCACCTTTCATATTGTAGTTGCCAGCCAACAGGTTAAGCATTTGCACGCCAAACGCGGCGTAAAAGCCATTGCCTGACATCATGCCGCCGTGGCAGTTAACGGCGGCTTTCCTGCCATGGCTAGCATAACGTTGAGCCAGCTCGATAATCGTTGCCTTGGGAATGCCGCAATGTTCAGCGTAGGTGTCCAGGTCGTACTGATTGGCAGATTCACGCAGCAGCGCTAGGCTGGTTTTGACGGTGACAGTCGTGCCATCCACCAGGGTGACTGGACGTTCGGCAAACAGGTCGGCGGTCATTACCTCTTCACTGAGTGCGAGTTCGCCCTCTGACACCACGACGGGTAGGTCGGCATCGCTACCTGGTTCGGCAAAACCAAGGTCGCTGGCGCGCAAAAAGTAGCCTCGGCGCGGGTGCTCGAAGGTATCAATCACTAAATGGGTGGCGTTGGAGTGAGTGGTTTCCCCCGCTGCATCGGCGGCGGCTTGACCGGGTAATTCCAGAAATTCCTGCGCATAGCCGTCGTTATCCAGTAGCCACTGAATAAGCGCCATGGCAAAGGCGCTGTCGGTGCCAGGGCGGATCGGTACCCAGCGGTTGTTGTCTGCGGCATGGGAAGTCGCAGCATTAAGCGCGGGGTCCACCACCACATATTCCAGCGTGCCGGCGGCGCGTGCCTGTGCTAGCAAGCGGCCCTGGCGTTTAAACGGGTTGCCTGCCTGGCTGGGGGCGCAGCCGATATACATGATAAAGCGTGCGTTCTGGATATCTGGCTTTACGTGAGCATTCGTGACGATATTATTCATCACTGCTCCAGACCCCATGCGGAACGCTAGGCCGCAGTAGGCGCCATGATGGCCATAGTTGCGGGTCGCAAAGGCATTCAAGGTGAAGCGTTTAAGCAAATCCGAGCGCCCGTAGTCGGTGGCTTCCATGACCATCAACTGATTAGCCTTGGGGCCGTACTCCGGGTTGTCGGGGTCAATCAGCGTGTCGTGGTCGCGAATGTCACGCAGGCCGTCTACTTGTCCTTCACCGAACAGATCGCCCCCTTCGCAAATTTCCTCGATAAGTTGCTCAAACGATATTTTTTGCCACTCGCGACTGCCTCGTTCACCGACCCGTTTAAGGCAGTGATCAATACGGAACGGGTTGGTGATCTGGCTCATCATTGCGTTGCCACGGGCGCACGCGGTGGAGCGGTTAACTTGCCCGTGTTCTTGATAAGCACTCACGCTGCGCAATGCATCCGCTACCGGTGAGCGCATTGGCAAATGGTCATCGGCAGAAAGCGGATGATAGGGGTTGCCAGCTACTCGTAGCACTTCGCCGCGCGTGTCATCGACCCGCACGCGCACTCCACACTGGGTGGTGCAGCCGTAGCAAATAGTAAAAGCCACCCGTTGATCGGGGGCGAGGGTTAGTTCGCCGGTCGCTAAATCGACACGATATTCAGGCGTCAGCGAATTGCCATGAATATTATGCTGCGGTTTTTCACCTGCGCTGCCGGTAATGCCTTTGGCCATTTTAGCCAGCGGGTCGGCGTAGCCCACGGCAAAGGTAGCGGCACCGCCAGCGGCAGCGGCGCCTTTTAGAAAGCGACGGCGTGAGGGATCTTGAGCAGACTTAGCCATGACTAGGCGCTCCTTTGTTAGCAGTGAGTGGGGCGCGAGATGCATCTTGGGCGTTGCCTGGTAGCTGGCTACCTTGTTGAGCCTGTCGCCATGGAATAAATAGTTCGATCAGTAAAATGGCCGCCAGCCACAGCCCGAAAGTGCCGACAATGCCTAAAATGCCGGAAGAACCAGCAGGGATACCGTAGTGATGGAAACCTGCGCTGTTACGAGCCACATGTTGAACATCCATCAGCACTACCCAACGGAACATCCAGCCCATGTGGATAGCCACCAGCCCTAGCAACCATGCCCAGGCAAACAGTGCTGGCTGGCGCTGAGCCGAACGTGTTAACAGAAATACCACGCTGGCAAATAGCGCAACGCCGGTAAGGCCACCCCAAAGTGCGGTGCTGCGCCAAGAGGGGCTGAAGCGGACAGATTCCAGTGCCGCCGCCACTGAGCCAACGTGGGCATTCAGGCCGTCTAACAGCCAACTGAGCGCGATAAGCCCCGCTAGCGCACAGAAGACTAGCAAGACATAAAGCATTTGCCGGGTAACGGCGGGCGCGCAGAGTCCGCTCACGCGGTTGAGGACCAGTATTAACCCAGCGGCGGCAATAAATCCGCTCGCTACCAGCATGGGCGGTAGCCAAATGGTGTTCCATAACGGGCGAGCCTTGACGATAGCTAGCTCCGCTCCGGTGTAGAGCATAATGCCGCTTGAGAGTACCAGGGCGGCTAATCCCACCAGAGCCACCAGCGCTTTGGGTGTCGCACTACTGCCCATGCTCAGCCACTTGGCGATCAACCCGCTCAGCCCCGCTGCCTGTTGCCGGGCCTGCAGCGCGGGTCGCCAAGCCAGCCAGGCGAAGCCTAAAACGCTGATCAGATACAGCGGCAGTACCACACTGCCAATCGACATCCACGAATGCGTATTGGCGTAGGCGTAGAAATGCCAAAAGCGCAGTGGCTGATGTAGATCTGCCAATAAGGCCACCGGCGCGACTAGCGTTGTGCTGACGCAGGCGATCATTGCCAGACGTGCTGTAGGCAACCAGGATTGCTTGCCAAACACCAGTGCGGGCGCTGCCAGCCAAAGGCTGGCGTAGGAGACCGCAATCATAAAAAAGTACTGCACTGCCCAGGGATACCAGGCGATGTCATAGCGTGGGGCGAGTAGTTCAATGGTGGAATTCATAGCCCATCTCCTGGCCGTGTGGGTCGAGCACTTCAAGCGCCACGGGTTCTGCCACGGGGCGCGTCGTGAATCGTTCGTCCATACCTAAATAGAACACTTGGGGAAGGGTGTTTTTTTCTGGCTGAAGCACCATGAGCGCGTCGCGATGCTCGTTGATCAGACGGCTGATTTGGCTGTCTGGATTGCGCATATCGCCAATAATGCGGGCACCACCCACACAGCTTTCAACGCAGGCAGGCAGTAGCCCTGCTTCTAAACGGTGAGCACAGAAGGTGCATTTGTCGGCAGTTTGAGTGCGTTCGTTAATAAAACGGGCATCGTAGGGGCAGGCGTTGACGCAGTAAGCACAGCCGACGCAGCGGTCGCTATCGACGACAACGATGCCATCCTGCTGTTGATAGGTCGCCTCAACGGGACAAACCGGCACACAGGGCGGATTTTCGCAGTGGTTACATAGCCGCGGCAGCATAAACGTTGCCAGTTCACCACTTTCTTGGTGTTGCACTTCGTATTGAGAGACAGTGGTTCGAAACTGGCCAAGCGGTGCAGCATTCTCGATATGGCACGACACCGTGCAGGCTTGGCAGCCGATGCATTGGCGAAGGTCGATTAGCATGCCGTAGCGTTTGCTAGGATCGCCCTCGCGGCGGGCAGGCTGCTGATTAATGCCAGCTTGAGCAAGACTGGATAGCGGCACTAGCGCAGCGCCCGCGCTTAGTCGGGCCAACTGGCCTAGCAACGACCGACGAACGGCGTCCATAACGCCTCCTTAGCTGATAAAGATGTTGCTGATAGAAACAAGCGGTTGTTTCACAGCGAATGATCTGGATACGCTAAGGTTACGCCTTTGGTATTATAAAAAGTTGATACGTGTCAATGGGTTAGCGAGGGTTTCTTAATGCTCCCTTAATCCTTGAGCGCTAATTGGCTGTTTTGAAACAAAAACAGGCCTGCCCAGCGGGCAAGCCTGTTAGCAAACAAAGGGGATGAATGATTACGTTAGGTAGCAACTATTGCTATGGCGTCTCCAGCTCTAACGTGCGACGCAAGACATTGAGTTCATCAATATCTAGGTGCTCTAGCCTTCCGGCGAGCAGGTCGCTGATCTTTTGTACTGGAAGCCCAGCCCGGCGGGCTATTTCGCGGCTTCCCAGATCTGATACGGCGATCAGGCGGGTAATGATACGCATTAGGCGCGTACGTTTTTCTAAATCCCTGACATCGAGGTCAGGGCTGCTTCGCGGAGGATCTAGCGTTTCTGCGTGAGCAGTTGAGTATGCCGTACTCATGGGACTCCATCAGTCTGAAATGACAAACACACAATGCCGCCAAGTCGCGCGCTTTTCAATGCTACTTTGATTAAAATTTCGATCTATTTACAAACGCGCTCTAAGCGACTAGCTCTGGTAGACTATGCGCCTTCTAATTTCCTGGTGAGCCGCTTGCGGCACACGGCACATTAAACGCTTGATTGCTTTAGTAGGCCCTTTGGCCGAGGAGTTTTTGCATGTCGAACAGCGCACCCAAAGTGGGCGTGATCATGGGGTCGAAATCTGATTGGCCTGTCATGGAACACGCGGTGGCGATGTTAGAGCGGCTGGGCGTCCCTTATGAGACCCGCGTCGTCTCCGCTCATCGTACCCCTGACTTGTTGTTTGACTATGCTAAAAGTGCCGCTGAACGTGGCTTGCAAGTAATTGTGGCGGGAGCGGGCGGTGCTGCCCATTTGCCCGGCATGGTGGCTTCCCAAACGGCGCTGCCAGTGCTGGGCGTGCCGGTGGAATCCAAAGCGCTTAAAGGCTTGGATTCATTGCTTTCAATTGCGCAGATGCCCGGTGGCATCGCTGTTGGCACACTGGCGATTGGTAAAGCAGGCGCGACCAATGCAGGCTTGTTGGCAGCACAGATTGTCGGTTTGCAGGACACCAACGTGCGTGAAGCGGTCGAGGCTTTCCGCGCTGAGCAAACTCAAATGGTGCTGGATAACCCAGACCCTCGCCCCGATGCGGAAGCGAACTAAGGAATCCTGGCCATGAATTCTGGTATCTCGAAAAGCTCTGGTAGTTCGAAAAGCGCTGGCATCGTTAAGAACATTGGTGTGCTCGGTGCAGGCCAGCTTGGTCGTATGCTGGCATTGGCTGGCTATCCGCTAGGTAATCGCTTCACGTTTTTAGACACGACCGGCAACCCGAGTGCGGGCATTGGCGACGTTGTTATCGATCCCAATAACCAGCATTTGGCAGAGTTTCTCGATAAGGTCGATGTAGTAACCTACGAGTTTGAACATCTGCCCGTAGCGCTGGTTGAGCAAATTGAACAGCACAAACCCGTTTACCCAGGAAGCCGGGCGATTGCCGTTTGTCAAAACCGTGTTGAAGAGAAAGCCCTATTTGATCGCTTGGGTATTCCGACACCTGCCTACCGTGTCGTTGAGAGTGCCGAACAGCTTGAAGCGGCAGCGAATGAATTGGGCTGCCCGGTGGTCGCCAAGTCAGTGACAGAGGGGTATGACGGTAAAGGGCAAGCGGTGCTGAAAGTGCCGGAGCAGGCTGAAGAGGCATGGAAGAGCATTGGTCACCGTCAGCTGATCGTTGAGGCATTTGTCGATTTTGTACGGGAAGTCTCGATGATTGCCGTGCGCGGTCGTGATGGGGATGTGGTGTTTTATCCCATGGCGGAAAATCAGCATGTAGACGGCATTTTGCGCTATTCCGTTGCGCCGCTGCCGGATTTAGCTACCAGCGTTCAAGAGACAGCCGACAGCTACATTCGTATGCTGTTGGATGAGTTGGATTATGTGGGCGTGATGGCGCTGGAACTGTTCCAAACGCGGGATGGCAGCCTATTGGCTAACGAGATGGCTCCACGCGTGCATAATTCTGGCCACTGGACCATGGACGGTGCGGTCACTAGCCAGTTTGAAAACCATCTGCGCGCTGTGCAAGGCCTACCGCTCGGCAGCACCCAGGCTATTGCACCTACTTGCATGGTGAATGTTATTGGCCAGGAAGGTGACAATGCCGCGCTGCTGGCGATTGGCAATACTCACCTGCATCGCTATGACAAGGAAGAGCGTGCAGGGCGTAAGCTGGCACATGTCAATGTCGTCGCTGACACGCATGCCGAGCTGCTTGAAAAAGTGCGTGCGTGCCAGGCATTACTACCTGATGCACCGCCGGTGGCGTGGAGTTTCGAACGCTCACTGTAAAGTTGATGAATTATCACTACGAAGCCGCCTGATTAGGGCGGCTTCGTCGTTGATTACCCCGCCAGTTGGCCGCTAAGCAATAGCCATAGCGCAATTAAAGCAAAGTGTCCTGGATACCAAGCGAGCCATAGGCGACGTGGCATGGCCAGGGCTACGGATGGCACACGTTGGGCGGCACCTGCTGCCAGCATCAATATCACCACGCAAGTGCCAACGGTAAACGACTTTGCCATGTCTGAAGCGTTCATTTGACCGGCTATCCAAAGTGCGGGAAATGCGGCTAAACCTGCCCACAAGCGCGATTTTAGCGCGTCGCGGGTTTCGTTAAGCGCCTGCATGGCAAACATTAATAGCGGAATCAGTAGCAAACCGTTATGGCCGTACTCCACCCAGAACCCCAACAAATACCAAACGGTGACGCCTACCGCTGCTCCAAGCATTAGCCAAGCTAATCCTAGCGTCTGCTGTTGATAATGCTGCCAACCTTGGCGAACCAGTGCGCCCAGCGCTAAGCCACAGGCAAGCGTGAAGCAGACATTAAGAATAAAATCGTCAGACGCGCGTGGCATCAGCATATAAGGCAACTGAGCCACTAAACCAATGACCAGTATGCGGCGTGAGTAGCGTAGTGGGTTACGGGTATTAAACAGCCCGTGCCAGGCAACCATTGCCGCAAACAAGGGGAAGGCGATACGGCCAATGGACGAGCCTGCCCAGCTTAAGTCCCAGTCACCCGGCAACACATAGCGAGTAAGGTGATCTACGGTCATGGTGAATAGCGCCAGCCATTGACCCCAGGCGGTCCAATGAGACGAGGGGCGCGCATCGTAAGCCGCCTCGGCGGAGACGTTTGCAGTGGTTTGTTCAGCCATTAGACTTCCTTGTGAGTTTCCTTACTGGATTACAGACTCGATTTGACTGAGCAAGTTCGGTGCAGGTTTAAGTGCTAGTTTAAGTACTAGTTTAAGTGCTAGGGGTGACAGAGCTTTTCAGCTAAATGGCCGCTGAAATTCTCCAAGGCCCGCCTCGTTAAGATGCTCAACGGTCATCGTTTCTGCTTTTCCATCCGCGCCCATGGTGAATTCGACCTGCGAAACCGAGCCCTCTGGTTGGTTCTCTGTCACCGGGAAGGCGACAAAGCGATCGCCGTCCCAGTGGGTCAACCGCAGGTGCTGTGGCGCGGGGCCAACTTCGAGTACCAAACCGTCAGCGGTCTCACGCACCTCAGCCGCCCCGAAATAGGCATTGCCATAGTCCCCTGCATAAGCGTCGGCAGATCGGGCCTCGGTGGGCTCAGTCGGAGGTGTCACACCCACCAGATCTCCGGCCGGGGCAGAGAGCGGTGCTATGCGTGGCCCGTAGGCCGCCAGCCAGTCGCGCTGTTCCACACCAAACTCTGCCAGATCAAGAAAGCTGGCCGTCAGCGCCTCGGGGAGACCCGTGGGGGTGGCATTGGTCAGCACGATGATCCCAAGCCCAAGGTCCGGCAGCATCGAATAGGAGGTCGCCGCACCAAAAGCGAAGGCGCCCGAATGGCTCACCACGACACGCCCAGTGGGACGCACCCCGACGCCAAATCCGTAACCATAGGTACCAGCCCGATCGGCCGCGTCACCGGGGCGGCTGCTGATGGCATGCGGTGAAAGCGCGGGCACGAGCGCTTCGGGCGCAATCAGTTGCTGTTCTGCAAAGCGCCCGTTGGAGAGCACCAGCTTCATCCATTTCGCCATGTCTCGCACGCTGGAGCTTACCCCACCCGCCGGACTTTGCGCATCGGGCTGGCGCAGGTCTGCCACTCGGAAGCCGTTGGCATCCGGTACATGGCTAGCGGCGCGATTGTCGCGCGCCATGTAATCTGAGTGGCGCGAGCTGGTTGCCTCCATGCCGAGCGGACCATAGAGCGCCTCTTCCGAGAGCGTTGACCAGTCCTTGCCGGTTGCGGTGGCTACCGCCTCTGCGGCAGCCGTCAGGCCGAAATTCGTATAGGCGTAATCGGCTCTGAACTGCCCCATGGGCAGCTGCGCCAGCCGCTCCAGTACAGCGCGACGGTCATAGCCTATATCCTCGAGATCATCACCGGCGTGGTCCGGCAGGCCCGAGCGGTGCGCATAGAGATCCCCGATGGTGACATGATTGCTGACCCAGGGATCGCCCAGGTCGAACCACGGTAAGTGGTTGCGCACCGGATCATCCCAACTGACGGTCCCTTGCGAAACCTGCGTGGCCACCACCGTGGCTCCGACAGATTTGGACAACGAAGCGAGCAGAAAGACCGTATCCGCATCAACCTGTTCCTCCGCGCCCTCCGCCCGTAGCCCCCAGCCGCGCATCAGCAGTGTCTCTTCCCCATGTACCACGGCAACGGCGAGGCCCGGTACCCCGGTTCGCTCCAACATATCCTGTGCCAACTCATCCAGCGAAGCGACCGCCTCATCGATCCGTGCCTGCGGCACTGGCAATAGGTTCACCCGCGCAGGAGAGATCGCCGGGTCCGGCAAGGTGATGGCTGGCAGCGTCTCCGCATGGAGCGGAGCATTGAACGCAAGCAATGCGGCGACAGCGCTAAGAACGCTCAAGGCCGAGGTCATAAGGGAGCGTACGGCTTTCGGTGTGGTCATGTCAGGATCTCCTGTGGGATGGGTGGCGCGACAGGTGAGGCGATACCTCCTAGCGGATCAGAAGGGCATTGCCAGTTGGAAAATTAGTTTGCCCCCCTTGTCGTCCACTATGTCAGAACGGGTCCAAGGAAGCGCACCGATAACCTGGAAATTCAGCCGTTCTTCTAACGTTCCACCAAGGCCCACTCCATAGGAGCCAAGATACATGTGTCCGGTGACGTCGTCGGACCAGGCTGCGCCGTAATCCACGAAGGCCGAGGTTGAAAGCGTGGGCAGGAGTGCCAGCCCGATATCGACCTCGTGGCTTACCCGGGCCGAGGCCGCTGCACCTTTGTCGCCAGAGATGGTACCGCTATCGAAGGCTCTGCCATAAGTCTCGCCTCCAATGCCGAACTGAACAGCCCCCGGCAGGGGCCTGCCAGAGTACTGGCCGCGAGCCAACAATGTCATTGTCGTCGCCTCGCTGAGCGCCTGTGTGTAGTCCAGTTCGGCGGTAACAAAGTGGAAGTCATCTGGCACCGCGCCCAGATCAATATCCGAGTTCGTGCCGAGATTCAACGCTCCTTCGAGGTTGATCTCGGAGGTCTCAAAGCTCTGGCTATATTGCAGTGAGTTCGTCGCCCAGCGGATCCGGCTGCGGGCAGCGGCCGAGCCAAAAACGTCCACGTCATCGTTACGCACCGTCAGCTCAGCCTGCCCCCAGAGTGACCTGTCCAGCGTCCGCAGAAACGGATAGGACATAAACGCCGTGCCTATGGCTGATGTCACATCGATGTCTGGCGCACCAGCTCCTCCGTCGGGGTGTTGGCGCAGATAAACAACGCTATAGCCCGCGCTAAGCCCGTTCGAGCTGATCGGATAGCTTTGCATCATTTGAAGCAGTGTCATCCGGTCAGGGTGTTGCGGTGTGATGACGCCGGTTAGGTTGGTGGTCTCGAACCTGCGCAGGACATCGTTTAGGGTCACCATACTGGCCATTTGTAGTGGGCCAACGGCGTCGGATCCCAGATTATCGAGCCCGATCATTCCTGCGCTGCGATGCTGTGCGACCTCCAGCCGCAGCACTCCGCCGCCCGTCGCGCCTTCGGGGCGCACAAACGTGCCTTCAATCGACAGTCCGGCAAGATCACTCATTAACAATAGTTCGCGCTCGGCCGCCTTTACCCGAATCGGGTGCATGTCGAGAATACGTTGCAGGTAAGGGGACAGTCGGTTCTCGATGCCGGGGATATTGCTGTTGATCTCGATACGGTCGACATAGCCTTCGAATACCTGCAGCTTGATCTGTCCGTCAGAAAAATCCTGCACCGGCACCACTGTCTTGGAAAAATAGCCCGCAGCGAGATAGGCCGCGTCAACAGCATCTGCCATGCGGTAAAGGTCAGCTAGCGTAATTTCGGTGCCGATTTTGCTCTGCCAGATTGGCATCAACGCCGACAATGGTAGAGTCCGCGCGCCATCAATGTGCACCGAGTTCAAGCGAAAACGGATGCTTTTGGCGCGATCTAAGTCGATCTTGTCGCGTTCGTCCTGCACGCCGATGGCGACACTGCCCACCTGTGGCGGCGGTTCATAGCGTTGTAGAATGACAGTTTGCTCGGAGAGGATACGGTCGACGTTCGGCAAGCCCTGTGAAAAGGCCGGGCCCGCGTAACAGGCGCAAAGCAGTGCCAGTGCGCCCAAGCGAAGGGGTGAGGAGCAGCTGGGATGGAGCTGCAATGTTAACGCGCTCACTCTGCCGGAACCGTCGGTGGCATAGAAAACGGATGCCCGAGGGCGACGGATAACGCCTCAAACACGCGGCTAGCGGGCGAGCTGCACGCAAGTTCGTCGGGGTTATTCGGTAGCACGTCCTCATCCCCGCAATCGCCCGAAGGGATGTCGCTGTTAGCCTGGACGACTACCGTCGTGTCTGTCGTCGTGTCGTAAAACACCGTCGTGTTGTAACCCGGCAGTTCGCCCGTGTGGCCGACCCAGCCGTCGACGCATCCCATGGCGATGCCGTAGCCCGCCGGCTCGGGGAAGGACCGCAGGCGCTCCTGCTGTGTCTCGGCGCTCAACAGGCCTTTGCCTGTGCCGAGGGATCGCCCGTAAACCAGCAGGTCGTCGAGAGTTGATATCATTCCACCTGCTGTCCATCCCCAAGACGGATTCCAATGCGTCGCGTTCGAAGGCGCTGTCGGCTTGGCAGCATCACCTTGCAGGGTAAATCCCTGCGGATAAGGCGTCGGCATAAGGGTGGCACCGTCAGGACCGATGGTCTCTGTCAGGCCCAGTGGTTCCAGGATCATCGAAGCAAAGACAGTATCGATATCTTGCCCGGTCACCTGCTCAATCACGAGGCCCAGCAGCACGGTATTGGTGTTTGAATAATTGAATTCCTCCCCCGGCGCAAAGATCGGTGAACCGGGGAGGGCAAAATCGAGCAGCTCCTGCGGCGTATAAGGCAAGTTAGGATCTGCGAAGAACTGATCAAGGAAAGGGTCCGCCTGAGTATAGCTCAGCAGGCCGCTGGTCATGCTGGCCAGATGGCGTAGGGTGATGATATCGCCATTGGGAATGCCGGACACATACTGGTCGATCGTATCGTCGAGTGATAGCTTGCCAGCTTCGGCCAGCTGCATCAGGGCGGTACCGGTGAAGGTCTTGGTGATCGATCCGATCCGGGTATGCATGCCGACTTCCATCGCAGCCTCGGTTTCGGGATCCGCAACGCCCCAAGCACCGCTCCACCTGCCCTCGGGTGTGACAACGCCCGCAATAATCCCCGGCGCA
>NZ_JABUZD010000123.1:0-1559 GCF_014897875.1 Halomonas sp. 3A7M | reverse complement strand
ACCTCCTGGTATGGATTGACCTGTCAAGGGCACGGTTATCTTTCGTTCATTCGGTTGTCCTCAATGCCTAGGGGTCAGGAAGCGAAGGGCTATCTGCGACGGTGGATCTCTCTGGTATTCGTGGGTTGGTTACCGACCTGTCATCACTTCGTCGCGGAGCTACCCTGCTCTACAAGCGAGGGTCACCCAGCCCCAGAGGGCGGGGCCTCATAGGAGGGCCAGGGGTTCTCCCACCGGCCCGACGCTCCCTGACACCTAGACACTGGAACGTGATAGTCATGCGGTTGCCCGGCTTCCGTGCGGTTTGCCCATAGCCTCACAGGCAATCGCCCACATAAACCCCGTCAATTCGCGCGCGACGGCGGTGATAACCTGCTGCTTCATCTTGCCCGTGGTCGCCAATCGACGGTAACGTCCGCAGAGTCGTTTCTGTGCTTCCCAGGCGATTGCCTGCACCGTCGGCGTGGTCTGCTCGGCTCGCTTCTCAATAATGCGCGTCTTGCGCGCGGGGAAGCGATAGCTCCAGGCGGCCTCCACCAACACACGACGCACATGACCATTACCCGTTTTAGTGATGCCTCCCTGTCGGCGACTACCGCCACTGGAGTGCTCGCTGGGCACTAGTCCCAGGTAGGCCATCAGTTGCCGCGGTGAGTCGAACCGGCTGATATCACCCAGCTCGGCCAGCACTGTCATGGCGGTAATCAGGCTGATCCCACGCATCGCCATTAGCGACCGAACCACCGAGGCCAGTGACCACTCCATTAACGCCGCTTCCATTTGCTTCTCTAACCCTGCAACGCGTCGTTGAGCCTCTCTCACGGCCTCAATGTACTCCTGTAGCACGATCTGCTGAATCCGATTATCGAAGCGGACGGTCTCGAGCCAGCGAAAATGAACCGGTATCCACTTACTTTTGCCAGTGTAGACCTTGCCGTGGCGTAGCAAGAATGCGCTCAGACGTTGACGTGCTTTAAGCTCAATGGCCTTCATATCCTCACGGGCACGTGTCAGATCACGAATGGCTTCCTGCTCGGGCGTGGGCACCCAGACCGGCGTGAGTTCGCCAGCACGTGAGAGACGGGCCAGCATGACGGCGTCTCGTCGGTCGGTCTTGACGCGATCTCCCGCACGACGAGGAATCAGTGATGGGGCAACCACTTCGCCATCATGGCCGCTGGCCTGAATCTGGTGATAGAGGCCGTAACCACAAGGGCCAGCCTCATAACTGAACAACAGAGGCTGCCCGTTGAACCGCTGGCTGAGCTGGCGAATCATCTTGTCAATGGCCTTGGATTCGTTAGGAATCTCGCCACGAAACTCGGGCTCGAGCCGCCCCGCCTCGGCGATAGAGACGGCAATGGTGGCCTTGTGCACATCCAGGCCGATATAAGCGGCATGGACGTTGCCAGCGCCGCTACGGCGTTCACCAAAGGACGGTTGATTTACGCTAGACTGTTTCATGACCTGCCTCCCTTAATAGTGGCTCTGCGTTGTTGCCTCAACCTCAACATAACCCACGAAGTTGAGGAGGGGCAGGTCAATCCATCATGTCTACA
>NZ_JABUZD010000122.1:0-11211 GCF_014897875.1 Halomonas sp. 3A7M | reverse complement strand
TGGTAACGCATCTTGCGAGGAACGAGCAAATGAGGCACCCGCGAACGGCACAGGCGCCCAATAAAAAAACCCCGCAAGCACTTAGCTTGCGGGGTTTGGTATTACTGAGCATTGCTCTAAGAACAGTTTTTAGAACAGCTCAAAGAACGCTAGTAAACGTGCTTAGCCGAGCAGGTGCTCAACAGCCGCGCGCTCTTCACGCAGTTCTTTCTCGGTAGCCTGCATCTTCTCTTTGCTGAACGCGTCCAACTCAAAGCCTTGAACGATTTCATACTTGCCACCCTGACAACGAACTGGGTAGGAGTAGATTATGCCTTCTTCAATGCCGTAGCTGCCGTCAGACGGGATCGCCATGCTGACGATACCATCGCAACCCAGTGCCCAATCACGCATGTGATCAATGGCTGAAGACGCCGCAGACGCTGCAGAAGATGCGCCGCGTGCTTTGATAATCGCCGCACCGCGCTGCTGTACTGTCGGGATAAAGTCGTTTTCGTACCAGTCACGCTCGACCAGATCGAAGGCGGCTTTGCCGTCTACTTTGCACTGCGCCAGATCCGGATACTGGGTAGCACTGTGGTTGCCCCAGATAATCATGCTGTCAACGTCGGTAACGTGCTTGCCGGTTTTCTGAGCCAGCTGCGTCAGCGCACGGTTGTGGTCCAAACGCGTCATCGCAGTGAACTGGCCTGCATCGAGGTCCGGCGCATTGCAAGAAGCAATCAATGCGTTGGTGTTAGCCGGGTTACCGACAACCAGCACGCGCACGTCACGGCTAGCGTGATCGTTCAGCGCTTTACCTTGTACAGAGAAGATCGCGGCGTTGGCTTCCAGCAGATCTTTACGCTCCATACCCGGGCCACGCGGACGTGCACCTACCAGCAAGGCGAAATCGGCATCTTTGAAGGCAACGTTCGGATCATCAGTGGCAACGATGTCTTGTACCAGCGGGAAAGCACAGTCGTTAACTTCCATGACAACGCCATTCAGGGCGTCCATGGCTTGGGGAATTTCGAGAAGCTGGAGAATGACTGGCTGATCCGGCCCCAGCATATCGCCAGCGGCGATGCGGAAAATAAGAGAGTAGCTGATCTGGCCGGCACCGCCGGTAATCGCAATACGTACTGGATCTTTCATCATTGCTCCTTGATGGTTCGCCTAGGGTGGGTTCTCGCCTGAGAGTGGGACGACAGAACTCAAGACGCAAAGATGGTATGCCCAGATGTGCAAAAACTCAATCATACATGAGACTACTACCCATTCTCTCAGCGGCTTGGTACTCGCTGCCAGACGCCAGTTGCGCTATGGTGTGTCGGTCAGTAAGCCTTAACTCTTAGTACGGCCTACCCTTCAGCATGACTTGCCTTGTGTGATTTTTTTGGGTTAATACGGATATAACTACCCCATGCGACGAATCCCCTACTCTTACGCGCTTGCTAGCCTGCTGGTTCTGGCGCTTGTGATATGGCTAGCGGTTGGCGATTTCCAACGTTTCCAAAGCAGTCCACCTGATGTAGATACCACTGAACGCGACGCAACACCTCGTGTAGAGGTGATGACCCAGCAGAGCGCGCCCTATATTCCTAAGCACGTGCTGCAAGGCCAGCTAACTGCTGAAAAAGAAACACTGCTGCGCGCCAATGTAACTGGCTATGTCGCAGAAAAACCGGTGGCCCAAGGAGAAACCGTCAGCCGAGGCGAGACACTGCTGGTACTAGACAACGACGCGTTACCCCAACGTCTGCAGCAGGCACGTGATGAGTTAACGCTTGCTGAAGCGGAGTACGCCGGCGCCCAAAACCTGCGTCGCCGTGAGCTGATTTCTCAGCCAGAATTGCTGCGCCTGCAAAGTGCCTTAAGCGCCAGCGCCGCCCAGGTGGCTCAGTTAGAAAAGCAGTTAAGCGATACTCGCCCTACCGCGCCCTTTGAAGGCGTGCTGGACCGCGTCCAGGTTGAACTTGGCGACTTACTGCAACCAGGCGAAGAGTGGGCACGACTGATCGACGACCGACGCTTAATCGGCACCGCTTGGGTGGCTCAACAGCAAATCGGTGAGTTAAGCGTTGGCTTGCCTGTCACCGCGCGACTGCTCAATGGCCAGTCGCTTTCAGGCGAAGTGTCTTACATTAGTAGTCGCGCAGAAGAAGCCACTCGCACGTTCTATATCGAAGTAACGCTCGACAATCCAGACAGGCAACGCCTAGCAGGGAGCAGCGCTGAATTCACCATAACGCTGCCACCTCGCCAAGTGCATACCCTATCGCCTGCTCTCTTTAATCTGAACGAGCAGGGTCAATTAGCCATCAAGCACGTTGTTGAAAATAACCGCGTTGCCCAAACGGCGATTGAATTGGTCAGTGCTGATACCGAACGCGCCTACGTTACTGGCCTACCCAGCTCCGTGCAGTTGATCACCCTCGGCGCAGGTTTGGTCAACCCAGGCGACACCGTAACACCAGTGTCTACCCAGGAAGGTGGTCATGCGTCAGTTGATTAATGCGGCGCTAACCCACACGCGAACCACTCTGCTTCTCCTGGTTGGCTTGCTGCTGGCGGGTACAACCGCCTGGCAGATGATCCCCAAGGAAGCCAATCCAGACGTCACTATCCCGATTATATACGTCTCGCTTTCGCTGGAAGGCGTTAGCCCGGAAGATGGTGAGCGCCTGCTAGTTCGCCCAATGGAGCAGGAGCTGCGTGGAATCGAAGGGCTGCGCAAATTTACCGCCCAGTCTAGCGAAGGTCATGGGTCGGTAACGCTGGAGTTTGATCCTGGCTTTGATCCGGATACAGCGCTTTCTGATGTACGCGAACGCGTGGATATCGCCCGCAGTAGCTTACCGGATGAAGCGGACGAGCCTCGGGTCATGGAGGTTAACGTCTCTGAGTTTCCAGTGTTGAGCATCGGCCTTTCCGGCGAGTTGGATACTCGAGAACGGGTAACCATTGCGCGTCGCTTAAAAGAGGAAATAGAGGGCATTGCCGACGTTCTAGAGGTCGATATTGCTGGCGACCGCGAGGACTTACTCGAAATTGTCGTTGATCCACTGGTACTGGAAAGTTACGGCGTTGATTTTGATACGCTGTTTAATCAAATCTCACGCAATAATCGCCTAGTTGCTGCGGGCAGCTTGGATACCGGCGCCGGACGGCTAGCACTAAAAGTACCGGGCATTATCGAATCGTTAAACGATGTCATGGACATGCCGGTGAAAGTTGACGGCGACCAAGTGGTTACGTTTGGTGATGTTGCGTGGATTTTACCGACCTACAAAGATCCCGAAGGATTCGCCCGCATCGACGGCCAGCCAGCAGTAGTACTGGAAATTTCCAAGCGCGCGGGGGCGAATATCATCGCCACCATTGAAGCCGTAAGAGAACGCTTTGCCCAGGCAGGCGACCTACTGCCTGAACAGCTGCGTATTACCACGATTTTAGACGAGTCGGTTACCGTTCAAAACATGCTCTCTGAGCTGTTAAATAACGTACTCACCGCAGTGGTGCTGGTATTAATTGTTGTCGTAGCCGTGATGGGTTGGCGCATGGCGTTGCTGGTGGGCCTGACCATACCCGGCGCGTTTTTAACCGGCATTCTACTGGTTTGGGCATTTGGTTTTACGCTCAACATTGTGGTGTTATTTGCGCTGATCTTAGTGGCTGGCATGCTAGTGGATGGTGCGATTGTAGTCAGCGAGCTCGCTGACCGACACCTGCATGAGGGGCAGTCTCCCCACCAGGCTTGGCTGAATGCCGCAACACGCATGAGCTGGCCGGTTATTGCCTCTACCGCGACAACGCTTGCGGTATTTATACCACTGCTATTTTGGCCAGGCGTGGTAGGTCAGTTTATGAAGTACCTGCCTGCCACCGTCATCTTGTGCCTTCTTGCGTCGCTAGCCATGGCTCTGGTGTTTTTGCCAACCCTGGGGCGATTGTTTACCCGCACATCCCATACAGCAACCGCGGGTGCTGGCCCGGTCGACGAAAGCACGTCGCTTGGGCGCGCCTATCGCCGCGTACTCGGACGTTTGCTGCAGCATCCCGCCTGGGTGCTCGTGTTTGCGGTGCTGTTAATTGGGTTGATTTATACCGGCTATGCTCGTTTTAATCATGGCGTTGATTTCTTCCCCAGCGTAGAGCCGGACAGCGCGCAAGTGCTGGTACGTGCCCGAGGCGATTTTTCCGCTGAAGAAACCGACACCATCCTGAAGCGGGTGGAAAGCCGACTGGGCAGCATGGGAGAAATCGAAGCCCTTTATGCACGCTCTTTTGCGGTGCCTAACCAGCAAATGGGCAATGATGTGATCGGGATGTTGCAGTTTCAGTTTGTGGACTGGTATCAGCGCCGCCCTGCCCGCACGATTTTGGCTGACATGGCCGAGCGCACTCAAGATCTACCGGGGATAACGCTAGAGTTTCGCGAGCAGGAGATGGGGCCTGGCGGCGGCAAACCTATTCTGCTCGAAGTCAGCGCCACTGATCCAGACATCGCAAATGCCGGCGTTGACCAGATTACGGCACTAATGCACGAGCTAGGCGGCTTTACCGACATCCAGGATAACCGCAGCCTGCCCGGGGTCGAATGGCAGGTAAAAGTTAATCGTGAAGCCGCTGCCCGCATGGGCACCGATATCACCACCATTGGTAGTGCTGTACAGCTACTCACCACTGGCCTTCAAGTGGCCAACTACCGTCCCCCCACCGTTACTGATGAGGTGGATATTCGCGTGCGCTTACCGGAACACTGGCGCACGCTCAACCAACTTGAACGACTGACGATCAACACCCCACGAGGCCAAGTGCCTATTGCTCACTTTGTAGACATTACGCCCGCCCCCAAAGTTGGCACCCTGAATCGTATTGATGGACGCCGTGCGATTACCGTTGAGGCAGATTTAGCACCAGGCTATTTAGCGGACGAGCGGTTGCGAGCGCTACTAGATGCAGGCCAAAGCCAACTTGACGATAGTTTGATGGTTAATGTGGCGGGTGAACAAGAAGATCAGCAGGAATCCATGCAGTTCTTGATCAGCGCTTTCTTGATCGCGATTGGGCTAATGGCGCTGATTCTGGTGACACAGTTCAATAGCTACTATCAAGCAGCGCTAGTGCTATCGGCCATTGTGTTCTCCACTGCGGGCGTTTTGATGGGACTGCTCATTACTGGCCAAGCGTTTGGTATTGTCATGGTGGGCATGGGCATTATCGCCCTGGCAGGTATTGTCGTTAACAACAATATCGTCTTGATCGACACTTACAACGAGTTGCGCGGCCAAGGCATGCCCCCAACCGAAGCGGCACTAGAAGCAGGCACCCTGCGCTTACGCCCAGTGCTTCTCACCGCTATTACCACCGTGCTGGGGTTAATGCCGATGGTGCTGGGAATCAACGTTAATCTTTTTGCACCCGCGCTAGGATTCAATGCCCCCTCGGCCCAGTGGTGGACACAAATGTCCAGCGCGATTGCCGGCGGCCTCACGTTCGCCACAGCCCTGACACTCTTATTAACCCCCTGCATGCTAGTGATAGGCGGCAAGCTAAGGCGTGAGAAGTAATAGGTGAGGTGTGAGACTGCATAGCAGGGGCGACTGGGGCACCGTTCGCGGGTGCCTCATTTGCTCGTGCCTCGCAAGATTCGTTACACCGCGCTACAAAATACTGAATGCACAGGAGTTGTAGCGCGTGGTAAGCGAAGCGCACCCGCGGGGCAGCGAAAAGCGCTACGCTGGTGACTTTATCTGCTGTGGGCTGTGGGCGGCGTGCAGGCGGGCGATTAGCTGGTCTTCAAGGGCGAAGCGCTCTGCCAACCCTTTCGCTAAGCGGTCAATCCAGGCGGGCAAACGCACTAGATTCTGCTGACAGCGTACCGGTGAGGCGAAGTCTTCATCGAATTCCAGCACCATGGCCGTTGACAATTCTAAGCGCTCAAGAAGCTTTGCCGCGATTTGTAATGCACTCTCATCGTCGAATGCCTTCGCTTCCTCAGCAAGCTGGGGGTAAATCTCGAAGTGCCCAGCGCTGATGTAGTCCATCAACAACTCACTAAAGGTGTCAATGCGCGCTTTGCTAATCGCCTCTAATTCGGCGTCACAAGCTTCTTTCAGCTCAATGAAGCTGACTAACAGCGAGCGGCGCTGATCAAGCCAGCGATCAATCAAACTGTGCACGCCCCCCCAGCGCTCCAGGGCATTTTTGCAATCTTCGAGCATGGGGCTTTCTCCTTACAGATAGCCGTCTTCAACTGAGCTAGACTCGCGCGTCCGTGGACACCTGTCAATCCTAGCGGGTACGGTTTACTTAATTAAATGAGGCCAATCAATTAACGTAAACCATACCACTTATTTAACTCTTTTTTACAGACCATGTTTTTAAAGACCACAGAATACGCAGAGGCGCAATCGCGAGCAATAAAAAGCCGATCAAGGTCCATGCAGGCAGCGACAGGCCTAAGAACATGAAATCGATGTCAGCACACTCACCAGAGCCGGTAAGCACCATGGCAACCACTTCTTGCATCGGCAAGATATCCATCATGTACTCAAGGCCTGGGCCACAGGTTGGCACTTCGTCAGCGGGCAAGCCTTGAAGCCATACATGCCTTCCAGCAACAAAAGCACCCGTACCTACTGCGGCTAAGCTCAGCAAACCGTAGATAGCTTTGCCTACTTTGCCACTTGGGTTATGAAGTGCAGCGATACCTAGCACCAGCCCTGCGGCAATCACCGCGACCCGCTGAAAAATACACAACGGGCAGGGTTCCAATCCCATAATATGCTCAAGCCCCAAGGCTACCGCCATCATCAGAACACAAAAGGCGAAGCCCGCTAACGCGATAGGGCGAACTGCTAATGATGTCATTGACCATCCTCTGGTGAAATAGCAGACAGCGCTCTGGACTCACGCGCTTTGGCAAAGTAAGTGCTTAGGAACTCACTAAAGCTCTCTTGATCGGCTTCTTCAATATCGTGCTGTTGTTGGTGCGAGGTCTCGATCAACTGAGCAAGCAGTGCTTCACGAGAACGTAGCATGGGCGTGGATTTAAGCTTGTCGGCTTGCTCTTGAGCCAATTGCAACAGCGTATCGCTGAGCGAGCCATTACCAGCTTCCAGGCGCGCCAGTAGTTGCGCTGAGGGAGTTAGAGAAGGATCTTTCAGCCGCGGCGCTAGCTCAGCGAGTGCCGACGCATGAGGAGTACTCTCTTCTACAGCATCCAATAGGCGTGCCACTTCGGCCATTTCCGCAAAAATCTGCTCGCCCCACTCCTTCACAGTCGTCGTTTTGCCGTTATGGATCAGCTTCAGCGCTGGGTCACGCCCACGCTCAACGACGAAACGGCGATTGTCGTCTAAGCGGTCGCACTCTTCGTCTGAAATCCACGGGCTATCGCTTAATAGACACCACATTAAGAAGGTATCAACAAAACGCATCTGAGCTTCGGTGACACCTAGCGGGTCGAATGGATTAAGATCCAAACAGCGTACTTCGATGTACTCCACCCCACGCGCTTCCAGGGCTTGACTGGGCGTTTCGTTGTGCTTGGCAACTCGTTTAGGGCGAATATCGCTGTAGTATTCGTTTTCAATCTGCAAAATATTGGCGTTTAACTGCTGCCACTCGTCGCCGTTCTTCACGCCCAGCTTTTCGTAGTCTGGCCAGGGAGTGGAAATAGCATGCCGCAGGGTGTTGACGTAATTGGACAACGAGTTAAAGCAGATTTTAAGCTGTGACTGCACTTTATTCTGATAGCCCAAATCCGACATACGTAGCGTGGTCGCATAGGGGGCGTAATAGGTGTCGTCGCTCAGCGACTGCAGTTTTTCAGGCACTGTACCAGTTGGCAGGAAGCTTTTATCGATGGCGGGTGATGCGCCAAATAGGTAGAGCAGCAGCCAGCTATGACGACGAAAATGCCGAATCATGCCGAAATAACGCGTAGAGCGATAATCGTTAAAAGGAATATTGGTGGCTTTTTCAAGCTCACGCAGGGCATGCCACATATCATCGGGTAGCGATACGTTGTAATGCACCCCGGCGATAGCCTGCATAATACGCCCGTAGCGCACATCCAACCCTTTACGATAAACATGCTTCATGGTGCCCACATTGGAGCTGCCATAGTCAGCAATCGGTACGCTATCGTTACCGGAAAGCCGAGACGGCATGCTGCCTGGCCAAATCCACTCATTTTCCAAGTGGTGATAGGTAAACGTGTGCAGGTCTGATAAAAATGCCAACGCCTCTTTTGGCTCTGAATACACCGGTGTGATGTACTCCAATAGCGCTTCGGAGTAGTCAGTGGTGATATGCGGGTGGGTTAGCTTTGAACCCAGCGCGTAAGGGTGCGGCGTTTGAGCAATATGGCCGTTGGCGTCAACGCGCAGGCCCTCTTTTTCCACCCCGCGACGCAGGCGACCTAGGCGCCCTAAACGCGCGCTAGGGAGCAAACGCTCAACCTGGGCGGTCAGTGTGGATGGCACAGTGAGAGGTTCAGACAAGGTGAACACTCCTTGTTAGTAAGGCCTGCTTAAAGCAGGCCTTGTTGAAATCAGCTGGCATCGCCATGCGGTTTATCACGTTTTTTTACCGAGAATAGACAGCAGGATATGGCGGCAACCATTAAATATTCAAGACGCGCGACTATTTGCCCTGCTTTGCTTTAAGCAGTGCTGCGCCGAGCGCGCCCATTGGTGCCGCTGCTTCGCTGGACTTTCCTCCCTGGCGTTGACCACGACCATTCTGTCCAGAACTAGCCGACCGCTGGCTACGTGCAGGCTTACGAGGCTCGTCGTTAGTGGAGTTTACAGCTGCTTGCGTCTGTTCTGGCTCATCATCCAAACGCATTGAAAGCCCTACCCGCTTGCGGGGGATATCCACGCTCATAACCTTAACGGTAACGATATCGCCTGCTTTTACTACACTGCGCGGATCATCGATAAAGCGGTCAGAGAGCGCTGAAATATGCACGAGCCCGTCTTGATGAACGCCAATATCTACAAAGGCACCGAAGTGGGTCACGTTGGTGACGGTACCTTCCAGCACCATGCCCAGCTTCAGGTCTTTGAGTGTTTCGACGCCTTCACGGAATTCAGCCGCCTTAAACTCAGGGCGCGGGTCGCGTCCTGGCTTATCCAGCTCTTTGAGAATATCGCTGACGGTAGGAACACCAAAACGCTCATCAGCGAAGTCAGCGGGCTTCAGTGCTTTTAGCGTCGCACTATCACCAATCAGGCCTTTTATATCTCGACTATTCTGCTTGGCAATACGCTCTACCAGCGTATAAGCCTCTGGGTGAACAGCGCTGGCGTCCAGCGGATTTTCGGCGTTGCTAATGCGTAAAAAACCAGCACACTGCTCAAACGTCTTTGGTCCAAGGCGGCTAACTTCTAACAGCTCTTTACGGCTCTTGAAGGCACCTTGAACGTTGCGTTGGGCAACAATATTTTCAGCAATGGCAGCACTTAGCCCAGCAACACGTGAAAGCAATGCGCTAGATGCCGTATTGAGATCCACACCGACGGCGTTAACGCAGTCTTCTATCACGACTTCTAGACTACGTGACAGCTGCACCTGGGAGACATCGTGCTGATACTGACCAACACCGATAGATTTCGGCTCGATTTTCACCAGTTCTGCAAGCGGGTCTTGCAGGCGGCGAGCAATAGAGACAGCGCCGCGCACGGTGACATCAAGATCCGGCAGCTCGCGGGAAGCGTATTCCGACGCGGAGTAAACCGACGCACCGGCCTCAGACACCATGACTTTACTTAAACGATGCTCGGGTGCTAACGCCTTCAGCAGATCACCTGCCAGCTTGTCAGTTTCACGACTGGCGGTGCCATTGCCAACGGCAACGAGTTGAACGCCGTGCTGTTTAACCAGCTTAGCGAGCACATTGAGCGATTCGTCCCAGCGATTCTGCGGCGCATGGGGGTAAATCGTCGCTTGGTCGATAAATTGACCGGTAGCATCCACCACCGCAACCTTGCAGCCGGTTCTTAGACCCGGGTCAATCGCGAGAGTCACTTTTTGCCCTGCAGGCGCTGCCAGCAAAAGGTCTTTCAGGTTGGCGGCAAACACCTCGATAGCAGTCAACTCTGCCTGCTCGCGCAGGCGACCCAACAACTCGGTTTCAAGCGCGGTATAGAGCTTCACACGCCACGTCCAGCGCACTACTTCGCTCAACCATTTGTCGGCGGGGCGGCCTTCATCGCTAATACCCACTTGTTTGGCAATAGCGACCTGGGCCGGATGAATTGGAGCGTCCTCTTCGCCAGGCAGACGAATCGCCAGACTTAGAATGCCTTCGTTGCGACCACGGAACATAGCCAGCGCACGGTGAGATGGCACCTTGGCAAGTTTCTCGTCATGTTCGAAGTAGTCAGAAAACTTTGCGCCCTCCTGCTGCTTGCCATCTAGCACGCGGGCACTTAGTTCGCCCTCTTGCCATAACCGTTCACGCAATCGGCCAATAAGTTCAGGGTCTTCGGCGAAGCGTTCCATGAGAATTTGCTTAGCACCATCAAGGGCGGCTTTGGCATCTTCAATGGCTGGAATATCGCCTTCTGCAGGGCGCAGGTACTGCGCTGCTTCGCTTTCGGGATTAAGCTGCGGATTGGCCAACAGGGCATCAGCCAGTGGCTCTAGGCCCGCTTCACGGGCAATTTGAGCTTTCGTGCGGCGCTTTTTCTTAAACGGTAGGTATAAGTCTTCTAGGCGCTGCTTCGTCTCAGCTGCCTGAATCGTTGCTTTTAGCGTGGCATCCAGCTTGCCTTGCTCATCGATAGCCGCTAGTACGGCTTCACGGCGCTCTTCCAGCTCGCGCAAATAGCGCAGGCGCTCATCCAGTTGGCGCAGCTGAATATCATCGAGGGCACCCGTTACCTCTTTACGATAACGAGCAATAAACGGCACGGTAGCGCCACCATCCAGAAGCTCTACCGTTGCGGAGACCTGTTCAGGCCGTACGTTTAGCTCAGTGGCTAAGCGTGAAATAATGCGTTGTTTGACATCCATAACGTGCAACTAACTCATGCAGCATTCGAGGTGCCGACAAGGTACCACAATCGCACGATACTGGCATGAATTGGCTACGATGGGGAAGCTGCCCTCGCGGGTGCGCTTCGCTTACCACGCGCTACAATCCCACTGAGCTCAATGGTTGCATCCCTGTAGCGCGTATATGGACTCCTCCTCGTCTGCAAGCACAAAAGG